>JBHIDN010000041.1:0-8269 GCA_046760125.1 Anaerolineae bacterium | reverse complement strand
CGTTTCGCTGTGTCGGTGTCGAACTCCTGGTCCACCAGCCTGAAGAAGTAGAGTAGACCGAGGAAGTAGGCCGCGTTGGAGATGAGAAGAGCCGCAAGCAGGTAGTTGCCCAGGAGAAAGGTCCCCACTGCTCTAATCAAGACGGGATAAAGGGGAGGGAAGTGGATGTCGCCCAGCGCTGGGGAGTAACCGTGGGTGGCTATTTTCAGGTACCAAAGGGTATCGAACCGCTGCCAGACGCCAAAAGCGAGTTCGGCCCAACCTCCGATGATGGGCTCCACCCCTTGGTAGGGGCGAAAGACGGGGTCGGGAGTAGTGGGTGGGTTCAACAGCCACAAAATCAGAGCCGCTAGTAGAGAGATAGCCATCCTCATAGCTAGATAGATGCCCCAGGCATATTTTATCGCTGGGTCGGAAAGAACCTTTTGTAGCCACCTCTTTAGACTTGTGGTCTCACCGGCCATCTCTCTCACTCTCTCAGTCGGTAGAGGATGTAACTGTCCCTCTCATCCTGGTATAGGGGGTCGAAGTGATCTCTTACCAATTCCTCCCAAATTCGCTGATCACCCTCTGACAGGGCGAAGCGACGGTCTTCTGGGTCGCTCATTAGGAAATCCAGAGCCGACTTGCGAAACAGAACGTGAGTGATACCTGCTTCCCGCCAATGATCGACTATCCCCTCTACTTCCCCTTCCAAGAAGACGAGGTGCTTGAAACTCCCCAGGATGGCATCGGGGCGGGCTTCTCTTTGGCAATAGTAGGTACGAGGTTCCCAGAGGAACTGGATCTTGGCAGAGTCTGGTAAGTTCTCGTTGACATAATTCATGGCCCGGTAATGATCTCCCAAGTTGTTTTCCAGGTACTTTTCTCTCCTTTGCAACCCCGCCAGGTAGAGGAGGGGGTTGTTGGCTAGGAACTCCATCGTTTGGGTCACTAGGTTGAAGGTCAGGGCCAGGGTTACCACCGCCGTAACGAACCGCGCGAGAGAGAATTGAGGCCAACTGAAATCGCTCTCCTCGATGCTCTGAGCCAAAGCGATGCCCAGGAAGACCAGCCCCGGCAGGAGCAACCTCGCCTGAAAGAGGGATTGGGAGCGCACCACCCCCCAGGTCCAGAAGACGAACTGGGCCAGAAAGAGGAAGAGGAGATAGTTGACCACCGTTCTCTTTTCATCTCGAGGGGTGAGGCGGGCGAGGAAGAGAAGGGGAAAAAGGGCTAAGATGAGGGGTCCGGTACGCCCATCATAGAAGGTCTCATCCTGGGTGCCCAGCGTTACCGTGAGAGGGAGAACGATGATCCGCCAACTTAAGCCCAGGCCAGTTCCTGGCTGCTCATACCATCGGCTGAGGAAATGATCCCAGTGTTTCCCTCCAAAGATGAAAGGGTAGAAGGGGTTTCCTACCAGATAGAGGTTCCGGAGATACCAGGGCGAGGCCACAAGGAGGGCCAGGAGGGTGAAAAGGAAGAGCGAACGAAGCAAAGAGGATGCTCTTTGGTGCCCTCTTACCCCCTGATAGAGGATGAGGAGAGCCAGGCTCAGAGGAGCCACGAAACCGGTGTATTTGACCCCCATGGCGAAGCCAGAGAGAGCCCCCGAGAGAAGGAGCCATTTCCCCTCCTTGGAGCCTAGCCAATTTAATAGGGCGAAGAAAGCCAGGAGTTCGTAAAGGACTAGCCCCAGATCCGCGTAGGCCCATCCCATCACCACCCAGACCATGGGCATCGACCAGGCGAGGGCTAGGGACCACCAACCTACCTTGGAGGAGAGGTACCTCTTGGCCAAAAGGAATACGGCGGCCCCAGCCAAAAGGCCGTAGAGGTAGTGGATCAGTTTAGCCACTATATCTCCCTTAAGCAGCATCCCCCAGGTGAAGAGCATCTCCACCAGGGAGGGGAAGTATAGGGGGAAGTTATCTACGGCCCAGATACGATGTTCTTGGATATAGAGTTTGGGCCCCACCAGGTGATAGAGTAGGGCGTCGAAGGAGATGGGAGGAGCCAGGGCTAGAAGGAAGGAAAGGGAGAGGGTAGCCACAAGGTAAAGGCCTATGAAAAGAGGAGGGCGCGAGGGAACATGAAGTTGGATCACTCGCTTCAGAAGGGAGAGGATCTGGGGGAGAAGGAGCAGAGCCAAGCCCAGGGAGAGGGCGTAGAAAAGCCAAGGATAAAGGAGTCCCAAGAGTCCCAATCCTAAGGTGCTCAGAGAGAGGATGCCCAGCCCGATCCCAGCGGCGAAGACGAGCTCCTCCCCCGGCGAAGCGAAGGAGAGGCCCTTCAGCAGCCTCTGCCCCAATGCGGTGCCCAGAAGAAGGATGAAGAGAGCCAGGGCGACGTTGAGGAGGGAGTCGGCGAAGGCCAGGAACGTTTCAACGGTGAAAGGTTTCTGGGTGCTGTAGAAGAGGAGATAGACCAGGAAGATCCAGAGCACCGAGAGGAGAGTGGGAAGAGCGGCCTTATGACGTTGCATCGCCCCTTCCTCTCAGTGCGGTGCTATTACGAAGCCCGATAGCCAGGAGATAGGTCAGGGCGAAGAGGGGCAGGGGAAGAAACATCACAGGCTGCTCTGCATCCCCTTGGACGGTGACCAAAAAGAGTGCCCAGGGGCCTAGGAGGAGGGCCAGGGATAGCGATATCGCAACCCACCACCTCTTGGCCCATTGAGCGAGCCAAAAGACGAGGGGCAGAAGCAGTAACACCTGATTGGTAGTACCCGTCTGGACAGGGATAAGAAGGGTGACGATGATAGTCATGAAGATGGCTGGCCAGAACTGCTCTTTGTCTTTTACAACTTGCCCCCAGCGGTAAATGAGATACCCTCCCAGAAGAAGGGAAACGAAAACGGCGGCCCTGGAGGGGATGGAAGTAGGAAGGAGAGAAGCGAAGAGAATTTCCAAAGGCGAACGGGAACCGGTGTATTTACCGGTGTAGAGGCGATACTGACCCAAGCCTGCTAAGAAGCCGGGGACCCAACTAGGGAGTATTAGGGTAGAGATGAGAAGTAGTGCCATCATCATGACTATGAAACCGCCCGCGACTCGTCGTCGGCCTTGAGTTAGAGCCCATAGGAGGAGGAAAAGAATGAGTAAGAAGACCATCTGGGGCTTAATGGTGGCCAGGGCTAACGAGCATCCGGCGAGGAAATCCCAGCCTCGCTGCATAGCCCAGAGAGCCAAGGCCACCAAGGCCAGGACGAGGATGGTGAACTGGCCCAGAACTATGCTACGAGCGGTGGGGTAGAGGAGTAGACACCATAAGGATAAGGCGAGGAGCCCGCTGGGGGAGGGCTTCCCATCGAAGGTCCGCAAGATTATGATCACCGTGGCCAGGATAAGGAGAACCAAGCCGCTAAGCCAGAGGGCTTGTGCTTGGGGGTAGGGCAAGAGGGCTAAAGGAAGGATGAACAGGGAGACGTAAAGGGGGTAGGCGAAAGCCACTTGATCCTCATCTCCTCTTGCTAGCCGCCCATAGATGCCCTTTTGTATCTCCAGTGTCACCTCTTCGGAGTAGGGGTCTTTGCCCTCTAGCAGCAAGGCTCTGGTGCCTCTCCAACGGGGGTAGAAATCGTTGCCACTGGGGGTTTGGGAGGTGAAGAGGGAATAGGCCCCGTAGGCTAGAAAAAGGTAGGTTGCCAAGACAAGGACCATAAGAAGGAGCGCCCTTGCTCGTTCGCCGGTGATCGCCTTGTTGACCAGTGGAGATTCTATGCCCATTCTCAACTTTCAGGATATTTGCTTGGGGGCCAAAATCATCAAAAGTCTATCACATAGGGTGGCCTTTTTCCAGTCCCTCATGGACAAGCCTCAGGGTAGCCATCCGTCTCCTTCAAGAGAGAGATTCCATAGAACCGGCTGAGCCAATCGCATATCTCCTGACCTTTTTTCTCTTCTCCAGTTCGCCGGTAGGCATCGGCCCAATGGAGATATAGCAACATCAACTCATTCCTTGGAGCGCACTTTATTACCTCTGGCCTGAAGTCGGGGCGCCAAACGATGCGATGGTAGCCTAGCGAGGCTCCTAGATACTGGCTTGGCGATAACTTACATGAAGGGGTGAGCCCGGCCTCATATCCCTCTATGGCCGTTGAGATGTCACCCTCTTGATATGCTATCTCGCCCCTGAAAGCTTCAGCCTCTCGCAAGCCCAAAGCGATGGCGATACGTAGGGCGGCCTTCGCCTGGTCTTCTTCACCCAGTTGGTAATAGATTCGTCCCAATTCTAGGTATGCCCTGGGGAAAATGCGGTTTCCTTCCAGTGCTCTCTCTATATGCGCCAGGGCGGAGAGGTAATCCCCTTGCTCCTCGGCGATGCGCCCCATCAAGAGGTGGGCGAGGGGCGGGCCATCCAAATCGGCCAATATCCTCGTAGCGGTAGCCAGATCATGGCCATAATAGGCCAACTGGGCCCGGGAGAGCGCAACTTGCTCTGGAGCGAGTGTAGGAGTGAGTTGGGCTGCCTGGCGGAGCAGATGGGGAGTTGTGGATCGGCGGAAGGCGCTGGCTTGCCAAAAGCCGCTCTCGATATGGGCCGGGTTCAAGGCCAGGGCAGTGGCGTACTCCACGCCGGCGTCATCGAGATTCCCCTGTGCCTCTAGAAGATAGCCGAGGTGGAGATGGTAGGTGCTATTCCTCGGTGCTAGGGATAGGGCACGGCGCATGTGACTGATAGCGGGCTTCAACTGGTTCTCTTCCGCATAGAGCCAAGCCAGGTCGCTGTTGTTGAGGGCTGTGTCCCCTCCATGAGCCATATGCGCCTCGTAGTCGGCCATCGCCTTCTCGATCGCTGTGGGCCGCTCGCCTTCAGTGGCTAGATATCCCTCTATCCCTCCCCGCTGGAGGCGATAGAGGGTGAAAGCGGGGTCGAGGGACACGGCGTGGTCTATACTTCGAAGGGCCGAGGGGAAGTCTCCTTGACGAATCGCCTCTATGGACCGGGCAGCGAAGTAATGCCCCACATCAATCCAAGCCCAGAACCCTGCCAAGGTCAGCGTGGCTATCAAGGGAAAGATGGCCAAGCGCTTAGTGACCGTTCTGCCGGGCCGACAAAGGGTGCTCACCACGATGGCCATGAACAGTGCTACATGTATAGTGATCAAGGGGGCTACCCAGGATACGTCAAGGATATCAGATAGGAGAAGAGCGGCTACGCCGCTGGCGGCCCCCGCCGCCGTCAACCGCTCGTTATCCCTCCTTGAAGCCCTTCTCCAACTGGCAAAGGCCGCTGTTCCCACTAAACTGGCACCGGCTAGCAAGCCGAGTATGCCGATCTCTACACCTAGGTTCAACAGGGAGTTGTGGGCATGAGGTACGGACAGTCTCAAGGGACTATGATGGGGGGTGGTGTAATAGGAGATTCCAAAGGTTCCAGGCCCCCCTCCAAGGAGCGGTCTCTGCCTCATAGTTTCTAAAGCGTTCCGCCATATCTGGAGTCGCGATCCGATGGACCCCGGTGCGATCCTGACCAGCCACTGGAATCCCAGCCCGGCTCCGACCAAGAGTATGGCCATCAATACCAAACCGAGAATGGTTATCATCCACCTAGACCCCTGAAAGCGTGCCCCCGGCGACATAATAAGTCTCCATTTGGGCAGAGTTACTAGGACTCCCAGGGTCAGGAGCCCGCCTGCCAGACCCACAAGGGCTCCCCGGGAGACGGTGGAAATGATCACAGCCGCAGCCGAGCCCATCCAGATCAGAAGACCGATTCTGGCGGGCCAGGAACGCACTTTGGGCATCCAGCAAAGTGATAAGGGAAGGAGCATGGCCATATAACGACCCAGTATGTTGACATGTATGGCGAATCGCTCACCTCGACCAATGAGCAAGATAGCCGGTGCCGCTATATCCCCTTTGAGGTCTCTAGAGATGCTCGAAAGGCTCAGATATTTGGTTGACACATCTAGAAGGGCAACGATGATCAGGATGATGCTGGACATCATCAACGCCCTGGTGAAGGTCTCAGTGGCCCATCTCTCAAGGAGAAGATCCGTAAGGAGGTAATATATGAGCACGAAGGCCAGGAGATAGGAGAGGGTCTCCAGGCTGAGGCGTCGATCGATGGAGAAGGCGGTCGAGACTACGTTCGCCAGAAGGAAGAGCAGAAGTGGCAGATCCAGCGGCGTTCGCGGTAGGGTTCTGCCCTCCCGCGCTTTGCGCAGAGCCCAACCCATCAGAACGATGAGGGCCAGGACTTGGGATATGAGGAGCAGAGCGAAGGTCAGAGTGCCGGCGATGGTTCCACCCAGTACCGTGAAATAGGTTAGGGGCAGAAAGATGGCGATCTCTCGGAGAAAGAATACTCTTCTGCGTCGCGTTTGACTCATAGAACACCTTTTACCGAAGCCGTTCGGGTCCTCAGATGTTGCAGGGTTGGAATGGGACCAACCTCGCCCCCTTCATTTTGATGAAGATGATGACCACCTTCACCTGGTGGTTCTTTCCGTCATTCCACACGGCTATGGAGGACGGCTAGCCAGGCCTTTCTGGCCGTCGATGAGCACCAACCCTCTGCTTCTCTGGGATCTCCTCTCGGCTTAGCACTCCTTATAGATCCTGGGATTTGATCTCAATCGGAGGGTGCAAACTCCTCCGCCACTCCCTCTTCCACCTTGTAGATGCGTACCTCGGTATTGGCATAGAGCAGCGTAAGATAAGGGGCGCTTGCTGGGTCAAAATCGCCCAGGCTCCTCTCCTCTGGGCCATAATAGAGGTAAGTGATCCCCTCTTCCGAGATCAGTTTTCGTCTGAACTCATCCTCGGTTTCTGCATCATAGAACTCTATTAAGAGATCTCGCTTCTTCTCCCAGTCCAGTGTCTCGAAGCGGTAGCCCAGAAAAACCCGGCTATCGGTGTGGCCAGGGATGTAGTTGCCTATACCGTAGGAGGAGAGGACAACATCTTGGAAATCGACCCGTTCTCCAAGCCAGGCGACCGCCGCCACCTCCTCGTTAGGCAGAAAGTAGGGGAAATGATGCTCTGTAGCCAGGATCTTGAACCCCAAGAGGGAGACCATAAGGCTGGAGGGGACGGTGAGGATAATAAGAAGGTTGCGTAATGTGAGTTCAGGATGGGGGCTATAGCGGGCCAGCCGATGAAGCAGACGGGAGCCGCGGAGCCGGGGCAACAACCAATGGCATAGACCAGCCGCAGCCAGGAAGGAGAGGGCCACATGAAACCCCTGGGCAAAACGGCCCTGATGTTTGACCGGCAGGTAAACTAGGACCAGGTTGATGCCTACCCATGTAGGCAAGAATAGATCTAGGGACGATACCTCCCCTTGGTGAAGTGAGACAAGGCCAGCGACCGCCAGCAGGGCGACGATGCCGTAGCCGAAGGGCAGAGCAAAAAGGGGAGGAGAAGGGTCATCGGCCATGGTCAAAAACGCCTTTTCCCAGAAAGGGGTGAATCTGAAAAGCACCAGATAGTAGAGGGAGATGGGCACCACCGGAGCGATAATCAAGAGAGAGCGCCTGAGCGCCACGAGTGTCCCTTCTCTTGTCACCAGGACGAGGGAGTAGGCTATGAGAACCGCGGAGACGGTGACCACGCTGAAGGGGAATACCAAAGAGAGGCCCAGATGGGCCATAGCCGCGCAAAGGGTGTATAGAGTTCGCTTCCCCCGGGGAGCCGTTTGCGAGAGGAGGAAGAGGAGGAAGACAGTTAGTTCCAGGGTTATCCCCAGGGTGAAATGGGGGCTGATGAAGGAGGCCAGGAAGGTGGTCGCTTCCGGCCAACGGATATCTAAGGGCGGGATGAACCTGTCCGCTACCCCTATCAATACCAAAAGCCACCCCAGCCCCCCAGAGAAGAGGGTCAAAAGAAGTGTCGTCCTCCGAGTCAAGCGGTCGGGGAAAAGGAGAACCGCCAGACGATAGATGACTAGGGCCAAAAGGAGTGTACAGGCCAGGCGAGCGCCGTGAAAAACGGCCAAGGAGGGGCCAAACAGTTTACCTAGCAAGATATAAAAGGGGAAATAGAGGGCTGGCTCATGGGGCTCACTGGTGAAGGGGTAGTGGCGTAGCCACCCTCCTCGTGCCCCCTCCCGCATGGCGGATAGATAGGTGCTGGTATCATCAGGGTTGCCGAAGGAGCCGAGGAAGGTCATGCCCTCCGGGGGGGAGAGGAAAGCGACCAGGTAAGGCAAGCCGATCAACGCTAGAAGGAGAAGGAGCCACTTCCCTACCCACATCCATTCTTCCAAAAGGATGGCCCCCCGCTGATGAGCATTTCGACCTTCTCGACCGTTGGGTGATAACATAGCACCGCCTCGTGGC
>JBHIDN010000040.1:0-8324 GCA_046760125.1 Anaerolineae bacterium | reverse complement strand
GCGAGATAAGGGGCTAGACGAGAGGGTGCATATCCTAGCGGGACTCATACCCATAAAATCGGTCGGTATGGCTCGCTATATGCGGGATTACGTCTCTGGCTTAATGGTCCCTGATGAGTTGGTCGTTAGGATGGAGAACGCCAAGGATGCCAAGGAGGAGGGGGTGCAGATCGCCCTGGAGACCATCGAACAGATAAGGGATATCCCCGGCGTTCACGGGATCCATATCATGGCTGTGGCCTGGGAGGAGGTTGTTCCCCTCATCGCCGAGAGGGCGGGACTTCTGCCCAGGCCGATAATCTAGCGTCCTGGCTAGATGGGAGGTGATGATGGAACGGCAACCCAAGATATTGGTAGTCGATGACGATCCGGATATCAGAGAGGCGATAACCACCATCCTTTCCACTCAACCCTATGAGGTGGTGGAAGCCAAGGATGGGGTGGAGTGCCTGGAGAGGATCAGGGAGGGGATGCCGGATCTCTTGATCCTGGACCTCCTCATGCCTCGGAAAGACGGCTTTGCTGTGGTCCGGGAACTGAGGGAGAACCCCAAGTATGCTAAGTTGCCCATTTTGATCCTGACTGCGGTGCGGGAGGATGCCAGCCGCCGACGGTACGAGTTGGAGACCGGTTTGGCTCTTGACGTCCAGGATTACGTGGAGAAGCCGATCCCCCCCGCAGATCTCTTGCATCGGGTGAGCAGACTCCTTGGGAAAGCGACGTAGTTTTCTTTCCAGAGGGTTTTGAGAACGGAGGAGAGGTGACGAAGATATTGCTTGTCGACGATGACCCAGATTTCGTAGAGGCCACGAAGATCGTTCTGGAAAGCGCACCCTACCAGGTAGAGGTAGCCTACAACGGGACGGAGGCCCTGGCTAAGGTACACGAGGAGAAGCCGGACCTGATCATTCTAGACATCATCATGCCGGAACAGGATGGCTTCAAGGTCTGTAAGGCGCTCAAAGAGGACCCCGAACTTTCGAAGATCCCCATCATCATGTTAACTAGCCTTTCGGAGCGGATGGGGGAGACGGTCTATTCGGTGAGCGATGGCCTCATGTTGGAGGCCGAGGACTATGTGGATAAGCCGGTGACCCCCGCTGAACTGTTGGCTCGGGTGGCCAAATTCCTGGAGAAGCGAGGATCATAGCGGTCTTTACCTATAGCCCTGATAGCAGCGGAGGTTATCTATGTTGGTCTCTGAGCAGAAGCCTTTAGAGGAGATCCTGCGCTTCTTAGAGGGGGAAGATAGGGTCTTCCTTCTAGGCTGTCGTGGATGTGCGGAGGCGTGCCAGACCGGCGGCGAGAAAGAGGTTCTGGCCATGAAAGAGACGCTAGAAGGAGCGGGAAAAGAGATCGCCGGCTGGACGGTCTTGGATTTCCTCTGTCAGAAGGGCCTGGTTAAGACGGGGCTCTACCCTTTTGAGGATCAGATTGTCTCCGCTGATTCGATCTTGACCATGTGTTGTGGCATCGGGGTTCAGGTTACCTCATCGGTGGTGGGGAAGGTGACTCATCCGGCCTGCAATACTATCTCCCTCGGCGGTTCACGGGGCGAATGGTGGGGCAATGAAAGATGTCTAGAGTGTGGCGACTGTCTCCTAGACCTGACGGGAGGGATCTGCCCTCTCACCGCCTGCACCAAGAGCCTGATTAACGGCCCCTGCGGTGGTGCGAGGGATGGGAGGTGCGAGTTCGAACCCGAGGTGCGGGAGTGTGGATGGCAACTTATATACGAGCGGTTAAAGAAACTGGACCGGCTTCATAAGTTGCGGGAGATATCCCTCCCCAAGAACTTCGCCCGCATGCAGCCGCCCAAGGATCTACGGGGTACCGCTTTCTGGAACCTGGGACAGCAAAAAGAGGAGCGAACCGGAGATGAAACTCTCGGAACTCTTCAACGATAGCCAGTTCGTCATCACCGCCGAGGCTGGCCCACCGAAGGGTGTCGATGTGGGGCGGATGCTGGAGGATGTGGAACTCTTGCGCGACAGGGTGGACGCCTTCAACGTCACCGATCAGCAAAGTTCGGTGATGAGGCTTGGTTCGTTGGCCGCAAGTCATCTCCTCAAGAAGAGGGGTGCGGAACCCATCTACCAGGTCACCTGTCGAGATCGTAACCGGATCGCTCTCCAGTCGGATCTATTGAGCGCCTACGCCTTGGGCATCGAAAATGTCCTCTGTCTCACCGGCGATTACGTATCTTTGGGCGATCATCCCGAAGCCAAGCCGGTCTTCGACCTCGACTCCGTCTCCCTTCTTCTGACCGCGTCCAGGTTGCAGAAGGGGTACGATTTGGCAGGCAGGGAACTTGCGGGCAGTCCCAGTTTCTGTCTGGGGGCGGTGGTCAACCCGGGGGCTAACCCCTTGGAACCCCAGATCATCAAGATGGAGAAGAAGATCGAAGCGGGCGCCCAGTTCTTCCAGACCCAGGCGGTCTACGAGCCGGAGAAGTTTGCGGCGTTCATGAAAGAAGTGGAGGGGTTCGGCGTGCCGGTCATGGTGGGGATCATCCTCCTAAAGTCCGCCGGTATGGCCCGCTTCATGAACCGGAACGTCGCCGGTATCCACGTGCCAGATCACCTCATCGCCGAGATGGAGGAGGCGAAAGATAGGGCGGAGATGAGCGTGGAGATAGCGGGCCGGCTGATTAGGGAGATGAAGGGCCTCTGTCAAGGGGTGCATATTATGGCTTTGGGTTGGGAGAAGTATGTGCCTGCTGTCCTGGATGCGGCAGGGTTATAGAGATGAGGGTTCTTATCTTCTCTGATCTACATGCCAATTGGGAGGCTCTTTTGGCCATGCAGGCTGCGGAGCGAAAGCCAGATGCCATCCTCTTCCTGGGCGATGCGGTCGATTTTGGGCCCGATCCCCTGGTCTCTGTCCGCTGGCTTAGAAAGAACGCTGACTACGGCGTGCGGGGGAACCACGATAACGCCTTGGCCACAGGGATGGATTGTCTCTGCGAGGAGGAGTATCGCCACCTGGCTCTCGCCACTCGAAAGTACACCGCTCGCACCTTGAGCCCAGAGGAGATATCCTATTTAGGGGAGTGGCCTCTGGAGGTCTATGTTGACTTAGGAGGGGCGCATTTCTACCTCACCCATGCCGCTCCCTCCAACCATCTCTTCAAATACCTTAATGTGGCCACGGCCAGGGAAGAGGAGTTGCGGGAGGAGATAGCCGGTATCGAGGCCGACGTCATCTTCCTGGGTCATACCCATATCCCGGCCATAAGGAAGGTGGAAGATACCTATCTGGTCAACCCTGGCAGCCTAGGACAGCCCCGCCATGGCACCCCTAGCGGCACTTATGCCCTCTGGGAGGACGGGGAGTTGGCCATCAGACACGTGGACTATAACTGGGCTGAGACCCAAAGGAAATTGGCACTCCTTCCCCTGCAACCGGAAGAGATAGAGCGGTTGCAAGACATCTTGGAGCGAGGGGGCAGATGAAGATAGCCATCACCGGCAAGGGTGGAGTGGGTAAGACGACCTTGGCTAGTCTCTTGGCTCATATCTACGCCCAGGAAGGGGAGAGGGTTCTAGCCATCGATGCCGATCCCAGCCCCAATCTAGCCTCGGCTCTGGGGTTCCCTCCCCATCTGGTGGCCGAAATCGTGCCCATCGCCCAGATGGGAGACCTCATCGCCGAGCGGACGGGTGCCAAGCCGGGCACGATGGGCGGTCTTTTTACCCTGAACCCTCGAGTCGATGATATCCCCGATCGCTTCAGCGCCACTCATCGTGGCATCAGGCTCCTTCAGATGGGTGGTGTCAAGAAGGGGGGGAGCGGCTGCCTCTGTCCCGAGAACGCGCTTCTCAAGAGCCTTATGGCCCATCTCTTATTGGATCGCTCGGAGGTGGTGATCCTCGATATGGAGGCCGGGGTGGAGCATCTGGGGAGGGGGACGGCCAAAGCGGTGGACGCTTTCCTTATCGTAGTGGAGCCTGGGCGGCGAAGTCTCCAGACCGCCCGCTTGATCCGGGATCTGGCTTACGATCTGGGCGTTCCACAACTCTACCTGGTGGGCAATAAGGTTCGCCAGGAGGAGGATCGGAGGTTCATCGATAGAAATAGCCCCGGACTTCCTCTCTTGGGTTACCTCTCCGCCGACCCCAAGGTGATCGAGGCCGATCTCAAAGGGATGGCGGTCTTCGACGCGGCGCCGAAAGTGGTGGAGGAGACCCGGGAAATCTGGCAGAGGTTAAAGAAGGGGGAACCCACCCCCACCTCAGGGGAGGGGTGAGCAGAGATGGCGATAACTAAACATCTCACCTTGGCTCAACTGATAGAAGAGGAGACGGGCAACAACATCTACTTATGCTACCAGTGCAAGAAGTGCACCAGCGGCTGTCCCTTATCTGAGCATTTCGACTTGGAGCCCCATCGGATCATGCGGGCCCTCCAGTTGGGGCGAGACGAGTTAGCCCTTTCCTCGGCCACTATCTGGCTCTGCGCTTGCTGTCAAACCTGCACCACCCGTTGCCCTGAGGGGCTGGATGTGGCTCGCATCATGGATCGGTTGAAGATGGTAGCCTTGGAGCGGGGAATAAGGCCCCGGGTTCCAGAGGTAGCCCTCTTCAATAGAGCCTTCCTGCGCGGGGTGAAGTTTCTGGGGCGCTCCTACGAACTGGGCCTGGTGGGGGAGCGTAACCTGCGTACCGGCCAGCCTTTCAAAGATCTCTCCCTGGGTCTCGAACTCCTGCGAAAGGGCAAACTGGGGGTCATGCCTCCCTTCGTCCGTCAGCCCCGCCGTGTGGCTCCTAGGGCCAAGCCCGATCAGGTAGCCTATTACCCTGGCTGTTCCTTACACTCCGTCTCTTCGGAGTTCGATATCTCGACACGAGCGGTCTTCAGTGAGTTGGGGATAGATTTGGTGGAACCCAGGGGATGGACCTGTTGCGGGAGTACCCCGGCTCACAGCACCGATCATCTGCTGGCTATGCGCCTTTCCTTGAACAATCTGGCTCTTATAGAGAGAGAAGGGTTCTCCCAGGTAGTGGCTCCTTGTGCTTCCTGCTTCTCCCGCTTCAAGGCCGCTTTGTGGGATGCGAGGCGGGAGCCACAACTGAAGGAGCGGTTAGATCAGGAGAGGGGTTACAACTTTCGAGGAGCGGTGGAAGTTAAGCATATCCTCCAACTTCTTGAGGAATGGCGGGACGAGATATCAGGGAGGGTGAAGGTGCCCCTCGAGGATCTGAGAGTGGTGAGTTACTACGGTTGCCTCTTGACCCGTCCCCCCCAGATAACCGAGGCCCAGGAGCCGGAGTATCCCATGGTTATGGACCATCTGGTGGAGGCTTTGGGCGCCACCAGTCTCGACTGGTCGTATAAGACCGACTGTTGTGGCGCCACCCTCTCCCTCTCTAAAACGGAGTTGGCTCTTGAACTTTCAGTCAAGATCCTGCGGGATGCGAAGGCTGTAGGGGCCGATTTAGTGGCCGTGGCCTGTCCCCTCTGCCATACCAATTTGGATTCTCGGCAAGGGCAGATGGGCTTGGAGTTCCAGATGCCTATCCTCTACATCACCCAACTCGTGGGCCTCAGTATGGGGATCGAGAGGCTGGGTCTAGAGAAGCATCTGGTGGATCCCCGAGGGGTGTTGCAAGATAGAGGGCTCTTAGGCCAGGAACCTTAGAGGAGCGAAGGAGGAGTTATAGATGAGCGCCAAAATTATCGATGGCCGGGCGATAGCCAAAGAGATGCGCCAGGAGATCGCTGTGGAGGTGGAGCAACTGAAGGCGGAGCATGGGCTCACGCCGGGGCTAGCCACCGTCCTGGTGGGCGAAAGCCCGGCCAGTCAGTCGTATGTGCGTATGAAGAGACGTGCCTGCGAGAAAGCCGGCATCCTCTCCTTTGGACACTACTTACCCGAGGAGGCTACCCAGGAGGAGGTAGAGGCGTTGATCCACGACCTGAGCGCCGACCCTGCCGTTCATGGTATCCTGGTCCAGCTGCCCCTACCTAGGCATTTGGATGAAGAGGCTATATTGGGCTCCGTGGCCTTGGAGAAGGACGTGGACGGGTTTCATCCCCTAAACATCGGTCGGTTAGCGATGAAGGGCCGTGAGCCTCTCTTTATCCCTTGCACCCCATACGGCTGCATGGTGCTTTTGGAAAAAGCTGGTGCCCAGATTGAGGGCGCGGAGGCAGTGGTCTTGGGCCGAAGCAACATCGTGGGTTTGCCTGTGGCTATGCTCCTCCTGCATGCCAACGCCACGGTGACCATCTGCCATTCACGGACCAAGGACCTGCCCGCTGTCTGCCGCAAAGCGGACATCCTCATCGCGGCCGTTGGCCGGCCGGAGATGGTCAAGGCCGAATGGGTGAAACCCGGTGCCTATGTCATCGATGTCGGTTCCAATAAGGTGGATGACCCGACTACAGAGAAAGGGTATCGTTGGGTAGGGGATGTCGCCTTTGACGAGGTGAAAGAGGTTGCCGGGGCCATCACCCCCTCGCCGGGGGGCGTGGGCCCCATGACCATCACCATGCTTCTCCAGAACACGGTGACCGCCGCGAAGCGGACGTTGGCTGGTTAGAAGCAACGGGGTTCAAAGAGGGCCCCCCGCAAAGGATAGCGGGCTTTGCCTTCATCTGTAAAGTTGACTTCAGGGTAGCGGCATAAGGTGGGGATCGAGTGGCAGGGGCAGGAGGTGTGGCCCATGAACGATACCACCCAGGTGATAAAAGAACTGCAACAGGAATTGCAAGCCAAATCTCTCATGTTGGCTGACTTGGAACTGATCATAGAGGATTATGAACGGGAGAGATCCAAACTTCTGAAGGAACTCCTCTCTCTCAAGGAAAGGCTGTGGGATCTCACTGAACGAGAACAGCGTGGTCTTCGGCCCGCGAAAACGATTAAGGCCAGGTAGGTATGGGAGATTTCGCTGGCGTAGTCGGGGTGGTCTACATAGCCCCCTTCGTAATGGGTGTTTCGCTTCTTCTCACCTATTACTATCGTGCTCGCCAGGGGACGGTAGATCCCTCATGGAAATATTTCCTAGTGGCCGCTTTCCTCTTCATCCTGGCCCAAGCCGCAGGGGTTATGGCTATATTCGCCTCAGGATACGATTGGTTCTTATACGGGTTAGCGGCTCTTGCTTTTTGGTCGGTGGCTTTGCGCTTGCTTCTGGAAGGGGAGCGGGATCGGAGAAAAGGTCAGGTCACGCGAGAGCGGATAAGCCTTCTCTCCCAGTCCGTAACCGATCTGGATCTACTACTAGACGGGCTGTTGGAGGTCTTACAGGATTCTATGGGGGTGGCGGGCTGTTCGATGATGCTTCTGGATGAGGGGGGTTTTCGCTTCGCGGCCGCAAAGGGGTTGGGCTCCGATCTGCCAGGTATGCAAGGTTGCACTCTTTCTCCTCAAGACGAGACCGTTCAGGAGATAATGGCCGCCAGGGAGCCTATCTGTATAACCGAGGCCGCTTCTTGGCTTCCCGATAAACACCCCTCTTTCTTTTGCCTGCCTCTGGTTTCAGGGGGTGAGGCAGTGGGGATAATCAATCTCTACCATCCTGATCTGAAGCGGCTAGATCTTGGCCAGGCTGAACTCCTGAAGGCTTTCGCTTACCAAGCGGCCCTGGCTATCGAAAAAGTGAGGCTCCGGGAAGCGACCCGCCAAGCGGAGGCTGTCTCTACCTTGCTTCGGGAGATGCATCACCGCATCAAGAACAGCCTCCAGATGGTGGCCGATCTCCTCTATCTAGAGGTGAAGAACTGTGAGTCTCGTTCCGCGGTGCGAAGTCTCTTGGCCAGCATAACCCGGATCAAGAGCATCGCGGCAGTACATGAGATCCTCTCCATCGAACCCCCCACCCTAACCGATGCTAAGAGGTTAGCGGAGCGGTTGGCTCGTGTCTCCCGCGATAGCCTAGTGGGGCCAGATAGTCGCATCGATATAACCGTGGAGGGGGAGAGCCTTCTCTTGTCCTCTAGACAGACCACGGCGCTGGCTCTGGTTATGAACGAACTGTTGTCCAACTGCCTGAGGCATGCCTTCATCGACCGGGAGAGGGGAGAGGTGATCATCCGACTGGACGACCGCCCCTCCGAGGTTATAGTTACCGTGCAGGATAACGGGGTCGGGCTCCCCGAAGGGTTTGACCTTCGCACCTCCTCGGGGATGGGTCTGCAGATAGTTAGAGCCCTGGTGGAGAGCGATCTAAGGGGCAAGTTCGATCTGAGATGCGAAAAAGGGGTAAAGGCCACCGTGAGGTTCGCCAAGTAGGAGGCAAAGGGTGGAGAGTCTGCGGGTACTCCTGGCTGACGATGAGAGCATCTCCCTCATGGGGTTGAAAGCCAAATTGGAAAGT
>JBHIDN010000039.1:0-8396 GCA_046760125.1 Anaerolineae bacterium | reverse complement strand
CCTCGCCATTGTGGGAGCCGGCCATGACCGCCAACTCCCGGTCGGTGAAGCCGAATCGCGCCGCCGCGCCACTTTCCAGGAGAGGGATGAGTTGCAACGGCTTAGCCGCGGAGCGGAGAAAGGTGACGAACTCGCTGTTGCCGATGCCTTTCACCACTCGCCCGCTAGCATCCGCGACCACGACCACTCCACGATGAAGGGATTCGACCTCCTCTCCCCTCGTCACTTCCACCAAAGGGGGTCCTGCACTGATCCCTATCTTATCCATTCTCTCTCCTTGGAAGGCCGAGGCAGAAAAGCGCGGCTACTAGAGGGAGGAGGACTAAAAGTTCGAGGCTTCTGAGAAGGCCGAACCGGTCAGCCAGAAAGCCGGTGACGGCTGCGCCGATGCCTCCAGCCGTGAACTGTCCTCCCAAGGCGAACCCCGAAGCCATGGCTGCGCTACCCGAGAGGAGATTTTGGGCTGTGAAGGTGACGACCGGGACCAGACCTCCTAGGAAGATCCCCAGAGGGATAACTAGGAAGTGGGGCCACGCTCCCGGGGCGTACAAGAAAAGGTAAATCAAGGGGCTAGAGAGGATGAGGGAGAAAGCGAGGACCCTTCGGGGTCCAAATCGATCAGCCAGGAAGGCGTTCAGAAGCCCTCCAAAGGCGCTGGATATGAGTAACAAGAAGAGTACCTGACTGGCCAAGGAAAGAGTGTACCCCCGGCTTTGATAGAGGAGGGGCAGATAGATGGAAAGGCTCATAGAAGCCCAAGGGCGGAGGAGAACTATCATGGCTACAGAGACCAGCGCTAGCCAGGGAGTAGGTCCCCACTCTATCGGATTCCTCGTTTCCAAAGGGGCCTTTCTCTCTTCTCTTTCCACGGGAGGGCGGACTAGGAGGAGAGGAAGGACTACCAGCGCTGGGAGGAGGAGCAGGGCTGCGCCTCTCAACCCTAGGTTGCTAAAGACGGCGCCTCCCAACAAGGGCCCCAGAGCGTACCCGATGCTCCCCCCGAAGGAGAAGAGGGCCAGGCTGGTCGCCCTCCGTTCTCCGCTTATCACCGAGGCCTGGGCGGCTCCTTGGGGGTGGAAGGCGGCAGAGCCTAAAGCGGCTAAAAGGATACAACCCAGGAGGATGGGATAACTCCAAGCGTAGGCGGCTGAAACTATGAAGGCTGCGGTCCAGATGACGCCCAGGGGCCCCAATATTCGGGGTGTGAATCGATCGGCCAGGTAGCCGAAGAGAGGCTGGGTGAGAGATGAGCCCACTAGGGAGGCTGTGGCTACCAACCCCGCTTGAGTGTAGGTGAGATGGAGGGAAGCCACTAAGAAGGGGAGCATTATCGGTAGGATACTGGGGTATAGGTCAAGGGTCAGATGGGCCAAAGAGAGGCTCAAGAGGGATCGATTACGAAATAGAGACATGGTGCATTCCCCGAAAATATCTGCCCTTGCAGGCTCCACCTAGAGATGCTTCTCTAGGAGCGGAGACAAAGATACCGTGGATGAGGGTGGTTGTCAACGGCTACTTTTGCAACTTGCGTACGTAAACTCGATACTCTCCCTCCCTCTCCTCCAACCCCAGATACTCGTTCCCTGTGGCTCGACACCAGGCAAGCATATCCTCTCGGATACCTGGATCGGTGGCCAGGACCTCCAACACCTCTCCTACTTTGAGTTCCTTCATCTTCTGGGCCGTCTTTATGATGGGCATGGGGCAAAGAAGTCCAAAGGCATCGAGAGTGACATCTGCTTCCATAGGGGTAGGTTTCTCCTTCATTACATTATGGGGCTTACTGGTGATAGAGGGGTGAGATCTCCCTCAGCCTTTTCACGATCGGCGGAAGGACCTCCAGAAGGTAGTTCACATCCTCCATGGTATTCCCCATCCCCAAAGTGAGGAGTAAGGAACCCTGGGCCAGGTCGGGGGCGATGCCCATAGCCTCTAAGACATGGGAGGCTTTCAGCGCTTGGGAAGTGCAGGCCGAGCCGCTGGAGGCGGCTACCCCTTTCAGGTTCAAGGATAGAAGCATCGCTTCTCCCTCCACGTACTCCACTACTACGCTCACATGCCCGGGCAACCGCTCCGTGGGATGGCCGGTGAGGTAGACCCCATCGATCTCCAAGAGCCCTTCAATCAGCCTATCTCGTAAGGGGGTCAGATGGCTCGCGCGGTCGGCCATCTCCCTTTCGGCTAATTCCGCGGCTACCCCTAGCCCTACGATCCCGGCCACATTCTCCGTGCCCGCGCGTCGACCGCCCTCTTGAATACCTCCGTCGATGAAGGGGATGATCCGTGTTCCCCTTCGGATATAGAGGGCCCCTACCCCCTTGGGGCCGTAGAACCCTTGCCCTGCGAGGCTCAAAAGGTCGACCCCCAACTCTTCCACATCGATGGGGATCGTTCCCGCTGTCTGCACCGCGTCTGTGTGAAAGGGGAGGCCATGCCTTTTGGCAATTTCGGCTATCTCGCCGAGGGGCTCAATGGTTCCCACCTCGTTATTGGCGTGCATAATGGAGACCAGGATCGTCTCCTCGGTGATCGCCTCTTCTACCGAGGTAGAATCGACCAGGCCATACCGATCCACAGGCACAGAGGTGTAGGTGAAGCCTTGTCGCTCTAGGCTCTTAAGGGAATGGAGCACCGAGTGGTGTTCGATCTGGGAGGTGACGATATGCTTGCCTTTTCGCTCCTGGGCCCAAGCCACCCCTTTGAGGGCCAGGTTATTAGCCTCGGTGCCCGAGGAGGTGAAGATGATCTCCTCCGGCTGGGCGCCAATCAGGCTTGCCACCTTGCCTCTGGCCTCCTCGATAGCCTCTTTTGCCTCCTGCCCCCAATCGTGGAGACTTTGAGGGTTGCCGAAGAACTCCCCCAGGTAGGGGATCATCGCCTCCATCACCTGGGGGTGGGTGGGGGTAGCAGCGCCGTAATCGAGATATACCCTTTTCATCATACTCTTATCAGCACCTTCCCTCTAGGGTTAGATGGCCTCTAGAGCCCTCTTCAAATCTTCGCTGATATTCCCCAATGTACAATGAGGCGTTCATCGAGGGTTCACAAGACTTTGATCGGATAGCCCTGAGATGAACCTGTCTATTAGGGATAGCAACTCTTGTCGAGTGTTGTAGGGCTCAACCCTGATACTGGGTTCCCTGTTCCCCAGGATCATCTTGGAGACCGTCGAACCTTGGCGATAGAGACAAAGGACCGGTTTGCCCCATCGAAGGGCGGTGGCTATCTCATACCCTACTCCCATGGAGGGTGTCGATACTTCAGCGATCATGGCCTCGGATTCTCGAATCCAGGCTATATCCCGCTCGTAGATTAAGGAGGGTGGGTTCTTCTTCTCCCAGTCGAGGACGTCAGGTCGGGCCACGTGAGCCGAGGGGACTTCGTGTCCCTTAGCCAGGAGATATTCTACTATCTGGGCGTAGGTTTGGGCCTTCTCTCGCCCTCCCACGATGGAACCAGCGAAGTAGATCTTCATCTTAGGAGCCCAAAAACGCTTCTTCCTCTTTGCCCTCTGGCCAGGGATACTCTTTATACTTGTTCCGGCAGGGGGCCCCCAGGCTGTAGGCCACCTTCTGGTTAGTCAAGTCGCTGATGACCGACCAGAGGGTGGCTAGCCCATCCACGTGGCCACAGAGGGGGGTCTGGTGGTCGGTGAGGATCTCCTGGGCCAGAGCCCAAGGGTCGCTGTTTCCCTTCGACAATGCGCTTAACATCTTCTGGAGACGGCGCTTGGAGTTCTCCAGAATAGGGGACTCTATGAGAGGGCTCAGATCGTCGTGCAAGAAGTGGTTGGTAGCAGCGATATAATCGTTTTCGGCCTCCCGCACACGGACCATTTCGGGGTAGGCCTCCACCACGAACATATCATGGGGGTCGACGATGGTGTAGTTGAAACTCGAAAGATGGGGCATCTCCTGGGCCATCATCACCGCTTCCTCAGCGGTGGCGCAGGTCTCGAGTAAGATGCGGGGGATGAGATGGAAGGCGACCCCTGGCTCGACCCTCTCCGGCGCTTTACTCCCCACCCTGTGGAGGGCCACGAAGAGTCCGTGTTGATTTAGCCCATCGTGACGTCCAGAGAGGAGCCCATCGTTCATCCCTAGGGTGGCGTAGTAGGCTTCAGGCTGGGCGGCTATGAGATACCTCAGCCTGGCCCAATAGAAGAAGTCGTAGTTACGTCCCACGATGGTTCGTCCCTGGCGGCGAAGGGCAAAAGAGGAGCATCCAAGGTTAGTTCCCTCTATGCCCGCGATGAGCATCCCCAGAAGGGCGTCCATCTCCAGATCGAGGGCTTCAGCCCATCCCTCATATTCATCTAGTAGAGTGGGATGGAAACTGGAGATCACATCCCAACACTCCTCGGCGAAGGTGATCTGGGAAAGGGTCAAAGGCTTTTTTGCCGGCACTGGGGGGAGAGGGCCTATCTCATCGGCCAGTTGTTGTCCCATCTCTAGGTGGGTCCCCATAAGTTTGAGATACCGGTAGTCGGCCGTTTTTTCTTCCTCTATATAGTCTTCTGGTCTAGGCATCTTGTCCTCTTTTGGATCGGGGAGAGTCCCCATTCGATCCCTTGATACGATCCCCGCCGCTCAAGTTCGGCGTCGATCTTGCCAAGCACCACCATCTTCTCCAGCGACCAGGGAGGAGCGACCAGAAGGTCGCGGGGTGCCTGGCCCGTTAGCCGCTGGATGACCATACCTGGGGGAAGGCGCTCTAAGAAATCGCAGACTAGACTCACATATTCGTCCACTTCTAAGAGTCGGAATTCGCCCCGCTGATACATCTCCGCTAGTTTGGTCCCTTTTAGCAGATATAGAGAATGGATTTTTATCCCTTCTAGTTCCAAGGAGGCGACGAGATCAGCGGTGGCCATCATCTCTCCCTTGGTCTCACCGGGCAACCCCAGGATGATATGGGCGCAGATGTTGATCCCTCTCCCTTTAGTCCTCTCCACAGCATCGACGAATTGAGCGACATTATGTCCGCGATTGATGATTTCCAACGTGTGGTCGTGAGCCGATTGCAACCCATACTCCACCCAGAGGTGGCACCGTCTGGCGTACTCTTCTAGGAGGTCTAGCACCTCATCGGGAGCGCAGTCGGGCCGCGTCCCGATGGAGAGGCCCACAACCTCTTGACACCTTAGAACCTCGTCGTAAAGGCTCTTGAGCCTCTCCGGGGAAGCGTAGGTGTTGGTGAAGGCTTGGAAGTAGGCTATGAATTTGCACTCCCCGAACCTGCGCTTGCCGCTCTCTATCCCTGCTCTTATCTGCTCGCCGAGGGGAACCCCGTTCTTATATGCACCTGTCCCCGATCCCCTGGGGCCACAGTAGATGCACCCCTCCAAGCCCACCCTTCCATCCCTGTTAGGGCAGGTGAACCCTGCATCGAGGGGGATCTTCTGGACACGACAGCCGAACATCTCCCTCAGATAGCGGCTGAAAGAGCGATACCGCTTCTCTCCGAAAAGGTCAGGAATTCCCATTTTTCAGCCTCAGCAAGCCTCTGTGATTCGATTTTAGCATCGCCGGGGATAAATGACAAGCCTAGATTGACGGAAGTCGCTTTTCAGATTTACAATGGGCGAAAAGGTGAAGGGTGATGCAGGCTCTAATCCTTGCCGCTGGGAGAGGAAAGCGGCTCAAGGTCCGCTTTTCAAAACCTCTTTTGTATCTCCCCGGAGGCACCCTCTTAGAATATCAGTTGTCGATGCTGGCCGGTCTGCCTCTCTCCTCCATTTTCGTGGTTTACTCCGCCCCGGAGGTGGAGAGTGTTTTGCGAGAGTGGGAGGGGGTCTACGCTATACAACAGAAGGAGCCCTTTACCCTTATGGGGGCCCTCCTCAGCGCCGAGAAGGAGATAGGTGAGCAGTTCCTGGTGCTCCACGGGGACAACTACTTCTCCCAGGGGCTAGGCTACTTTCTCCGGGAAGCGGAGGGGCACAAATACGCTTTTCTTGCCGAACGCAGGGACGAAGGAGTCGAAGAGGCTCGACGGCTGGCCACCACCGGCGCTTATATCCTCTCCCCTGAGGTCTTCTCTACTCTGCGGCTTTTGCGCTCCAAAGATAGATTAGTATGCTTGACAGAGGCTTTGCTCTCTCAGGGAGAGGAGTTGTACGAGGTACAGCTGCGTGGTTGGAGGCGGAATATCAATACCTGGGAGGGGCTGCTGGAAACGCAGGGAGAACTCTTAGACAACTGGTCGTTTTGCTTCCATCCCCCAGGTAGTCAGGAAGGTTACAGGGAAGGAGGCGTTGAGGCGGAGGGGCCTACCTGGATCTCGCCGGAGGCTGAGGTGAGCCGTTCACACCTGGGTCCCTATGTGACCGTGGGGCCGGGCGCACGGGTCGAGGGTTGCACCCTAGAGGAGGTCATCGTCTTTCCCCGCTCTCAGGCTGAAGGGTTGAGGCTGAAGAGGGGAGTTATCTTACCCCCTGGCCTCTAGTGCCGGGGGGAAAGAAAGAGGCTGATGCCTATTAGCCCTGCCAGCGCCAGGAGGGCCCAACCTAGTTTCTCCTGGCCTCCAGTAAGGAGGAAGGCTCCGGTCAAGACGAGACTTGCCAGCACGATGCCCCTCAGGAGCCGATCCATCCCCCGTTCTAGGCGGCTTACCAGCCTTTCCAATTCTTGGGACTGGGTGATGCGCACTTCTAGGCCGCCACGGCTGAGGGTGAGCATCGTCTCCTCTGTGAGTCGGGGCAGCCTCCACAAAAGAGCCCCCATACTCTGGAGTTCGTTCAGGAGACGCTCGGTCCATTCTTCCTTCTCGGCGGCCAAGAGTTCCCTGGCGAAGGGCTCCACCTCCTCGAAGACGTTGAAGTCGGGATCCAGCCCTGTAGCCAGGCCGGAGAGGATGCCCAGCATCCTCCCCATGAAGATGAAATCCTGGGGCAACTGAAGAGGCATCTGGAAGATGAGGTCGCGGAATTCAAGGGCTAGATTGGCGAATTCCCGATGGTCGATCCTCGCCAACTCCCCCATGCTGAGGCCGTAGAAGCGGGCGAACACCTTCTCCGCGGCGGCCTCGATGGGCCGCAAGTCGGTCCCCGGCAGGAAAAAGCCCAGCCTATCCCAACTTTCGATTATGCGGGGCACATCCCTAGCCGCTAGGCCGATGACGGCCTCCCTCAGTTGGTCCATCACCTGGGGGGTGAGGTGGCCCACCATCCCGAAATCGACGAAGACCAATTGGAAGTCCCGCGAGAGGTCCCCCTTGGGGGGCGGGTCGCCTAGAGGGCGGACGAATAGGTTTCCGGGGTGAGGGTCGGCGTGGAAGAAGCCGTCGATGAAGACCTGCTGGAGGTAGGTCTCGAAGAGGCACTGGGCCACAGCCCCTCGGTCGATACCGGCTTCGGTCAGGGCTTCATAGTCGGTGATCTTGATCCCCCCTACACGCTCCAGGGTGAGTACCCGCTTGGTGGTATGAGACCAGCGGGGGAGGGGGATGCGCACCTTGGGGTTCCCGGCGAAATTCTCGGCGAACCTCTCGGCGTTATGTCCCTCGGCTATATAGTCCAGTTCTTCGTAGAGGGTGCGGCTGAACTCATCGAAGAGGGCATCGAGGTCAGCACGGCTGGCCAGGGGCCGATACCGCTTCAGCCAGCCCACCGCCCGGCGAAGGGCGGCTAGGTCTGTGGCTACCAACATCTCGATCTGGGGCCGTTGCACCTTGACCATGACCGGTTCCCCGCCGGGGAGACGAGCCTGGTAGACCTGTCCCAACGAGGCCCCGATCTCTGTCCGCTCTTGAAACTCCTCGAAGAGTTGCGACAAGGGTGCGCCCAGTTCCTCCTCGATCATCTGCCGGATGGGAGGGAAGGGGTCGGGGGGGACCTCGTCTTGGAGGCCGCTTAGTTCCTCGGTGATCTCCGGGGGGAGGACATCGGCGCGGGCGCTGAGGAACTGCCCCAGTTTGATGAGCACGCCGCCCATCTCCGTGGCCAGGGCCCGGAAGCGGGCTGCCAGACGGCGACGTCGGCCAGGCGCGCCGAGACGCACCAGCCTACCCCCTGGCAGGCGAGGCAAGAATACCTCCCAGAGGAGGAGGGAGAGGATAGTGCGGGCGAAGAACCAGACGATACGCCAGTAGCGGCGGCGATGGAGTTTCATCTCAACATGAGGGTAGCACGAGGGGCACGGGCCGTCAAGGGCGAATCTTTTCTCTGGCCCTGGATTTCAAATCCAGGGCCAGGGGGATCGCGAATGGCGGGGAGTGTCAGGAAGAAGTCGTAGCGGCGTCCTTTAGAGCGCTGTGTTCTCGTCGGGCTAAAGCCCGACGCTACATTTGGCTGGATGGGCAGGTATGGAAACCTGCCCTACTTGTGTGCTAGTTCGTCTATGTCTTTTATCATACCCCGAAGCATGTCGAATTCATCTAACTTGGTACGCTTGTTG
>JBHIDN010000038.1:0-8406 GCA_046760125.1 Anaerolineae bacterium | reverse complement strand
GGTAGTCGATGATATCCCTCAACCGGTGGCCATTGACGGAGAGGAGTTCATCGCCCGGCAAGAGCCCCGCCTTCTCCGCCGGACTCCCCTCCTGCACCGAGGAGATGAGGCCTCCCTTATTTGAAGGCCTCAGCCGCCCACTTGTTTGGCTGAGGCCAGGGCCATCGGCGAATTCGATAAAGGTCACGAACCCCCCTTGTAGGGCCTTATGTGCTCTTCCGTGGCTGCCGAAAGGTCGCTATATACCCCTCGGTACTGGGGAGGAAGGAGAGCGGCCAGTCGATACATAGCCTCAGTGGTCATCTCGCTCAGTTGTTCTTTAGTCACCCTGCCTTCCCCCGGGACTAAGACGAAGGGCTCTCCCACCACTATCCTGGTCTTGGTACGACGCAACCTGCCTAACTCCTTCCAGAACCGCTCCGACCCGGAGATAGCCATAGGTAGGATGGGAACAGAGGCCTTGAGGGCCACATAGGCCACCCCATCGCGGGCCTTAATTAGCCGCCAATCACCGCCCCTAGTCCCCTCTGGAGCCATGAGAAGCGCTTTCTCCTCCTTCAGCGCTGCCATCGCCTTCCTAAGAGCCGTCCGATCTATCTCTCCCCGACGCACAGGGAAAGCACCATAGAGTCTGAAGACCAACCCTACCACAGGAGAACCGAAGAGTTCGGCTTTGGCCATGCTCACGATGTCGCGGGGGATGAAGACCGTGGCTAAGACGGGGTCCAAGAAGTTCATATGGTTGATGGCCACGATGAGGGGGCCTTTCCGCGGCACATTCTCCAACCCCACGACCTCATAATCGAGAAGGATGGCCAAAAGGCCTCGCAATATTAACTTGGCAAAGCGATGAAAGAGCATAACCTCCTCGCTCTTTATGGGTTCGCCCCCTCTTCCAAGGGCTGCCACTTCTCCACCAAGGCCATCACCTGACCCAATACCTCCTCGATGGACAGATGATCGGTATCTATGATGATAGCGTCCTCGGCGGGCTTCAAGGGGGCCGCCAGGCGGTGGCTGTCTATCTCGTCCCGGCGCCGCATATCGGCCAGGACATCCTCGTAGGAGGCCTCCTCGCCCCGGGCCAAAATCTCTTTATATCGCCGTTGGGCTCGCACCTCCAGAGAGGCATCGAGATATATCTTCAGATCGGCATGGGGCAGGATCACCGTCCCGATATCCCGCCCCACCATCACCACCCGCCCTTCCTCGCCTATCCGCCTCTGCGCCACTCTGAGGGCCTCCCGGACGCCAGGATAGGCCGAAACGGGCGAGACGTGGGCATCCACCTCTGGAGATCGTATCTCCCAGGTTATATCTCGGCCATCGGCGTAGACCGTGTACTGCCGCCCATCCTGGACCGTGGGCCTAGTGATGGTGATCTGGGCAGCCTGGGCCAGGGCCACTATCGCCTCTTCGTCGCCGATCGCGAGCCCCCTCTCCAAGGCCAACCAGGTGATGGCCCGATAGAGGGCCCCGGTATCGAAATAGAGATAGCCCAACCTTTCCGCCAGGAGTCCTCCGATGGTGCTCTTCCCCGAAGCGGCTGGGCCATCTACGGCTATGGTCGAAGGTAACGACACTCTAAATACACCCTCTATGAATCGGCGGCTTCCTCCACTCTGGGCAATTCCGTCAGGTCCGAGAGGCCGAAATGCTGGAGGAACTCGAAGGTGGTGCCGTAGATGATAGGACGCCCCGCCCTATCCAGGCGGCCCAACTCCTCCACCAAACCCCGGGCCACTAGATTGCGTAGCACCCCCTCGCAGTTGACGCCCCGGATCTCCTCCACCTGGGCCCTGGTGATCGGTTGCCTGTAGGCCACTATGGCCAGGGTCTCCAGGGCCGCGGTGGTGAGTTTCCCCGAGAACTGGAGGCCCAAGAACCGCTCCACATAACCTGCACAGTCGGGGGCGGTGACCATCTGGGCCTCATCCCCTTCCCGCTGGATCCGCAACCCCCGCCCCTCGTACTCCTGGGCCAAAGAGCGGAGCGCCTCCTCCACCAGTTCTCGCTCCACCTCCAGCGTGCGCATCAACTGCCCTAAGGTGACCGGCTCCCCGGCCACGAAGAGGAGGGCCTCGATGGCCTCCTTTGCCTCATCCAACTCCACCATCTCTACTCTTCAGCGTAGGGAGCGTGCCTCACCTTCACCCGGATCTTTTTTAGCCTCAACCCCATCCGCTCCTCGATCACATCCTTCACTACGGCGCAGACCTCCTCGGTCTTGGTGGGCACATCTATATCTGGGGTGGTCTCCAGGTCGAGCTCGATATCCACCCCACCTCGCCCGGCTCGGATGCGGGGCTTCACGTTCACCACATCGGCCAACTGATCCACCCGGTAGACCACCCGCTGGGCGATGGCATCCACGGTCATCTCCGCCTGCCCCCCGCTCACCTTCTCCACTCTTACCGTCCTCCTGGGCGGCCGCCACAGTTCCAGCGCCAGGAGCAAGAACCAGAGCAGGATGAAGCCTATCCCTATGAGGACGAAAACGAGACGGGCCATCTGTACCGACTCTGCTAGGAGGCTAATGGCGTTGCTCACCACCTCAAGCAGGCGGACGGGGATGATAGTGAAGACCACCGATACCGCCAAAGCCAGGAGCAAAAGAACCACCATCACCACACGGTTAAAGATATTCATCATCGATCCTCCTTTTTGATGGCCAATTATACACCCCTTGGCCTCTCCCGTCCACCCTGCCGCAGATGGGAGAAGGGTTGAGGCCAAAGCGTATATACCAACAGCCAACGCTTAGTCAGGGTACCTCCTATCATCGCCGCCTTAAGCCTATGATCACCAGGGCCAGTGAAGCCAGACTGATAGCCACGCCCACCTTGAAAGATAAGGGATCATAGATGAACTCCACGATATGCTCCCCTTCCTCCAGATAGACGGCCCGGAAATAATAATCCGCCCGCTCTATCTTCGCCGGCCTCCCATCTACCAAGGCCTTCCAGCCGGGGTAGTAGGCATCGGTGAGCACCAGATAGCCAGGGGCCCCCAACCGAACATCGATTTCCACCCTCTCTGGCTGATAATCGACGATGGAGACCTGCTCCTGAGCCTTCCCCTCCTCAAGATGGCCCACTGGCCCCGGGCTCAATATCACCTCCCGCCTCGGATCGAAGGCTTCCTCTTTCATCGCCTCCAAGGGGGCCTCCAAAATCCGGGCCCTATGAACGACGAAAGCCCGGGGCAGGTTCTCCAAGTTCTCGTATATCTTCACATCGCCGCTATGTACCAGCCGGTATGCTGGGGAGACCACCAAAGACCTATGAGCCCCCGTCCGCCCATCGATCAGACTGATGCCTCGTAGATGCAACTCCCCCAAAGGAAGCAGATACCTCACCTCGATCCTTTGGGGTATCACCGGCTCCCTCAATCTTATCAAAGCATAGTAGTCATCGCTCTCCTCATTCCTTCGGACCACCCTCCCCCTTTGGTGGCGGATGCCCTCTTCATACTCCCCTTCCGCCGTATCTATCCCCGCGCGCAGACGATATGCCTCCGCCCTTCCCTCCTCATCGGTGACTATTACCTCCGCCACCGGCGTTCCCTGCTCCACCTTGCCATCAACCAGGTGGGAGACCAGGCCCAAAGATGTAGTCGGGAACCACGGTATCTCCGAGATCTCCATCCCCTCTCCTTTCCCCAGTATGACCCTATGCGCCAAGTCGTAGTAGACGCCATCCACCCAAACGTCTTCCACCTTATCTCTGATCACATACTTCACATTCATCAGGCTCAAGAGCCCCGCCGGCGGTATCTCGCTCAAACGCTCCCCCATCCGCCCGTCGAGGGATACCTCCTCCGGGGGAAGGAAGAGCCTCTCCAACTCTATATACCTGGCCAGGGGGAGTATCCCCCCGTCATAGCCGTCCACGCTGGCTATCTTGTAGTGCAGAGGCAGATTGGGGGCCAATACCTCCTTCCATTTGGTAGCCACCACGTAATCGTAGATCGCCTCCTTGGATAGTTGCCCCTCGAAAATCTGCTGGATCTCTCCCAGGTCTCCTGGATCGAAAGAGGTGTCGGAAACGCTCAGAACCCGGTAGAGGCCCTCATCGGCCAGGAGGTGGGTCACCGCCGTCCGGAGGGAGGAGTAGGACTCGGGAGCCGTAGCCCGGTCGTAGGCCAGATACCTGCTGGCCAGGAAAAGTTCCCCCACCAGGAGAAAGCCCAGAAGCGGCCGACCAAGAGCCCCCCTTTTGCCTCCTAACGAGAGGAGAACCAACCCTACCCCCCCTAACCCTAGCCAGATGAGGACTATGCGAAGAGGAGTTTTCCCCAGGAAGAGAAGGATCAAGAGAAAGAGAAAACCCGCCGCTAGAAGGGCACTCCGACTGGCCACCCTCGCTCTGGTCGCCCCCCAAGAGGCCGGGCCCATATCGCTCCACTCCTCCATCCCCAGCCCGGCCAGGATAGCCATACCAAAAGTGTACAAAAAGAGCCATCGGGCCGGGACACGAAAGAGGCTGAAGCCAGGCACTGATCGATACAAAAGGTAATAGAAGGGGTTATAGAGCCCCAAAGCCAAAAATATCCCTAAGAGGGCCAGGGCCCCGAAGAAAGCGCTTTCTCTCCTTCTCAGGAGGGCGAGGGAGGCCAAGAGCATAGAGGTTATCCCCACATAGGCTATATATTCGCTGAAGGGGCTATAGTCAAAACTGGGAAGGAGGGAGAGGGGAAGCAGAGTGGGCCTCAGGGAGAAGGAGACCGCCTGCCGGTAGGTGAGCCCGCCGCCCCGGAGGGAGAGCCGGGAGAGTTCCAAGGTGGGGAGGAGTTGGGCCGCCGCCAGACCAATCCCCAGAAGGGCAACTCCCATAAAGAGCCCCAACGCTTTCCATATAGATGAAGTTCGCCTACCTCTCTTCAGGGAAAGGTAGATAGCGTAACAACCCAGAGCCGAGAGGTTGATGAACGAGGCCTGGGCGTGCCCGGCCAGGAACTGGAGCCCCACCACCAGAGAAGCGAAGAGGCCATAGATCACGCTCTGCTGCGTGTAGGCCTCATGGAAGAGGAAGAGTAGGAGGGGTAGCCAGGCGAAGACGCTCAGTTGATTCACATGCTCCGCCTGGGCTCCCAGAAAGCCGCTCAGGCCAAAGACCACCGCCGCCACCAAGGCTCCCCAGGGGCTCATCTTGAGGGCTCGCCGAGCGTAAAGATAGGTGAAAACCCCGGCCAAGAAGATATGTAACACTATAGAGTAGGCCACCATCTTGGGTGCTGGAAGCCAAAGGAAGAGAAGGTTAAGGGGATAGAGAACCGCGCTCTGTATATTGGCCAAGAACGGCACCCCCAGGAAGAGATAGGGGTTCCAGAGGGGGAGATGCCCCGCCCTAATCACCTGGGCTGCATACTCCCGATAGGGGTAGAAATAGGTGAAGACGTCCAGCCCCACCAGGATGAGGTTGGTGAGGGCTATCTTCCAGAAGAAAAGAAGAACCAGCGCCAAAAGCGAAACCAAAGAGATGGTATCCGGCAATAGTGCCCCTCTTCTCATGGGCTGCCCCCTGGGCCTTCTACCTGGTAGAGGTAGCCCGTCGCCTTCTGGCTCCCGAAAAGGGGGACATCGAGCCTCACAATGGGGATAAGTCGAGTGGATAGATACGACAAGGTAGAAGCCAACTCCGGACTATCGTCCAGGATATAGGTCTCGTGTCCCTCATCCCCCATAGCCAAGAGAAAAGTCTCCAACTCTTCATCCGTCCAACTCTCTGGCCTGAAAGCCTCCCGTCCCGCGTAGAGATCGATGGGCCCTCCGTTCAGTGAGGTACCGATGACGCTCCCTGGGGAGGTATAGGCCGCCAGTTGGTCGAAGGCCCGCCGTTCCTCCTCCCTCATGAAGCCAAAAGTAGCCTCAGAAGGTCCGAAGGGCCGGGCAAGGGTGATCCTCGTCCGATAGGCGGGAAGAAGGAGAAGGAAGAGGATGCCCAGAGAGGCTAAGGAACCTCTTAACGGAGAGGCTCTCGTCTGGGAGGTCGCCACCTTCCAGAGGGAGATCATCCCATATACCGTCAAGGCTATGAGGGCCGGGAAAATTGAGAGGAGATCGCGCAACCGCAGAGCGATATAGGGAAGATGGAAGAGAGCCAGGGCCAAGATCCAACTCCCTAGGACCAAGAATAGGCTCTTCTTCTGGCGGTACATCTGGTAGGCACCGTAGAGTAGAAAGGGGAGCAGATACCCAAACTCGTTTCCTCGAAGAAGATCTCGCCCCAGCCGAGGCCCGGTGGTGGCGAGATGCGAAAAGGCGAAAAGAGACAACTCCTCCGATTCTGGGGTCAGGAAGTTCCCGAAACTCAAGCGGTGGTATAGAAGGTCAGGAAGGGCCATAACGAAAGAAACGAGCCCAAAGAGCAGCAAGAACTCCCCTCTCTCTTTTCGAGAGCGCTCTCTGCCCAAGAGGGCCACCGCCAGGAGCACACTTACCCCTACTATCAATTGAGTGTGACGTATCCAGTAGGCCCCTCCGAAAGAGAGCCCCGCTAGAAGGGCGTATAGCCGATGGTTCCCCCTCATCGCTCTCAAGGTGAAAAGTATAACCAATATGGTGAAGAGTTGAGCCGTGGCGTCGGCCATGGGGACGAGCAACCTGTCGATCTGCTCCCCAGAGGTGGCCAAAATGAAAGCCGCCCAGGCCCCCGCCAACAGCCGATCTTCCCTTGATTCATCGTGCAGCACCTCGGCCACCAAAAGGTAGATGGCTCCCAGAGATAGAAGGCCGATCACCGGCGTGGTGATATAGAGCCCCTCCTCCCCCAGGAGGAGGTACCCCACGGCCAGAAGCGCTGACTGCCCCACCGGCCAGACGCTGGCGGCATGGCCCACTTCGTCGTGGGGCAGATGGTAGCCCGCATGAACGATGGGCCACCAGGGTATCCCTAGCCCGCTCACCTTGGGGAAGAGGGGGAAGAGGTGCCAAGGGGTTCCCTGCCTGACCAAATCCACGGCCATCTGAGCATAGACGTAGGGGTCGCTGGCCGTCACCCCCCTGGTGCGATGGCCTACATACTCCACTCCGGCCCAAGAGAAAGTCAAGACTAAAAGGACGACCCCGGCCAAAGTGAGGAACGAGCCTCGAACCCCTCGCGTCACTAAATAGAGTTGACATAGAAGGGCGTAGGCGGCGGAAGCGATGAGCGCCGCCGTGGCGTTGAAGGCTACGTTCACAAAATAGGGGTAGGTGAAGCCGCCCGAAAGAGGGTCCGGTATAGCCAAGAGGTTGCTAAATAAGCGGTGAAGGGCTACCACCAAGTAAAGGTAAAAGAGGGGCGTCAAAGCCTCCAAATAAAGGGTCCACCTTCGAGTGAGAAGCGAGTAGATCACCATGGGGCTGGCCAGGAGCAGAAGCAGGTTGAGAGCCCAGAGATAGGAGCGGCCGTAGTGGGTAGCCAGGAGGGCCAGCCCCAAAAGATGGACCACCAGAAGGACCACCTGGTAGGCGAGGGGAAGGGGGCGCTCCTCCCCCGACCAGGCGAAGAGAAGAAGCCGAACTTGCCGTTCCAGGAGCCCTCGACGATGGGCTATGAGGCACAGCCCTGTCGCCCACCCCCCCATAGTCGCTAGAAGAGTGCTCAAAAGCCAGATCCTGGCCGAAAGATAGGGAAGCCCCAAAAGGCGGGCTCCGATGAGGACCAGGCCCCAAGCCGAGAGGGGGCCTTGGGCATAGAATAACCGCTCCCTATCTCGTGGCCATAGTCGCCTCCGCCACCCAAAGATGCTAAACCCTAGGCCCAAAGCCAGAAAGGCTACCAAGGCCAGATGAAGATAGAGACTCTGAGGGGAAAGGGGGCCAGGGCGGGGATCGAAAAGGTAGCGAAGGTTGAGCAACTCTACCTCACTCCACGAACCGATACTTAATAAGAGCCCAGAGCGCGGGAAGGCCGTCCTTCCAGGGTGAGAGTTTTCGCTCCCGCCGCGGAGTGTAGGCGATGGGCACCTCGTAGATCCGGTACCCTCGTTTAAGTATCTTGGCCGTGATCTCCGGCTCGATGTCAAAGCGGTTCGACTTTATGGTGAACTGATCGATCACTTCCCTGGAGACCATCTTGTAACAGGTTTCCATATCCTGAAGCCTCACCCCATAGAGGAGGTTCGTCACCAAGGTAAGGAACTGGTTCCCCCACCGCCGCAGCGCGTCCTGCCCTCGCAGAGTCCGCACCCCGTAAACCACCTTGCTCTTGCCTTCTAAAACCGGCTGGAGCAATCTGCCATAATCTTGAGGGTCGTACTCCAGGTCAGCGTCCTGAAATATGACCACCTCTCCCGCCGCTCTCCCTAAGGCGGTCCGGATGGCCGCCCCTTTGCCCTGGTTCTTATCATGATAAACGACGACGGTCTCCTCTTTCCCTTCTTCTCTTCGCAGGACCTCCCTCGTCCCATCCGTGGAGCCAT
>JBHIDN010000037.1:0-8652 GCA_046760125.1 Anaerolineae bacterium | reverse complement strand
ATCTGGTTCGGCTTCGGGCTCTTGTCCAAGGTGGTCGTCTGCGCCCTCATCGTCTTCTTCCCCGTGCTGGTCAACACCATCGTGGGCTTGCGCTCTGTGGAGCGAGAACTGGTGGATCTCCTCCGTTCTCTGGGGGCCAATCGGTGGCAGATGTTAACCATGTTGGAGGCCCCCGCCGCCCTGCCGGTGCTTCTGGGCGGACTCAAGATAGGGGTAACCCTTTCCGTAGTGGGAGCGGTGGTGGGGGAGTTCGTCGCCGCCGACGAGGGGCTAGGGTTCTTGATCAACCTCTCCCGCGGCCTCTTCGACACACCTTTGATGTTCGTAGCCCTCTTCACTTTAGTGATCATCGCTTTGGCCCTCTATGGAAGCGTAGTGGCTTTAGAGGGCATACTTCTCTCCTGGAGGCAAACGTGATGGCAAGATTCGCACCACTGGTCGTCCTGGTTACTACACTCATCATCGGCTGTGCTGGCCCTCCTTCAGTAGCGGTGAAGCCGACCCCCTACCTGGGAGATTCCTGCACCATCTACACCGAGGAGATGGGGCTGCCTCGTAACCTGGTCCACGACATCGCCGTAGACAGCAAAGGAAACGTATGGCTCGCCGGCCGAAGCCTCACCCTCTTCGATGGCACCAACTGGACCACCTACGGTGAGGACTTAGACACCCTCATTGGTCAGATCGCCCTAGACAGCCGCGATAACCTTTGGCTCGTTGCCCCCTACAAGGGGGTGGCCAAATTCGACGGAAAGAACTGGACTTGGTTCGACCAAGAGGATGGCGTGGTGATGAATCCGGGGACCATCACCATCGATAACCAAGGTCAGATCTGGGTGGGAGGCCAAGGAGGGATAAGCATTTACGACGGAGAGAGTTGGAGACCTTACCCGGAAGAGGGTGGCTTAGAGGGGATGATGGTACGGGGGATAGCAGGAGATACAAAGGGCGACCACTGGTTCGCGGTCAATGATCCTTCGGCCGGAGGGAGCAGAATAATCGGCTACGACGGAAAACATTGGGTGCCTTCTGACCCCTTCAAGACCCACCGTTTTGTCATGGCCTGGCCCATGGTCGTGGACGATGAAGAGACCCTCTGGACCGGGATGACCTGGGGGGTAGTCCGCGGTGTGGGAAAGGGTCAGAGGATCTATACAGAAGAAGACGGACTCCCCTCTAACCAAGTGAACGACATATGGATAGACGAAGAGGGAAGGGTGTGGGCAGCTACCGCGGGAGGGGTCGGCGTCTTCGAGGGCCAAAAATGGACCGCTTTCACCTCCCGAAACTCCCCCCTCCCCACCGATTATATCTACGCCTTGGCCGTGGACAAGGATGGCAACCTCTGGCTCGGCTTGGGAGACCCCACAGCGCCAGAGGGCCTGGGCGTGGCTAAATGTTTCGATAAAACCTAAAGGAGAAAGGCGCTCATGAGAAAACCTATTTTACTGCTCACCACCTTATTCCTTCTCTTCGCCTGTCGATCCGCCGCACCCAGCGAGGAGATCACCTTAGCCATGGGGTACATCCCCAACGTCCAGTTCGCCCCCTTCTATGTGGCCTTAGAGAAGGGCTACTTTGCGCAAGAGGGCCTCAAAATAGAGTTCGACTATGGTATGGAAACGGATCTCCTGAGCCTAGTGGGCCAGGGGGAACTCCAGTTCGCCGTGGCTTCTGGAGACCAGGTGATACTGGCCCGCGGTCAGGGACTCCCTGTGGTCTACGTGATGACCTATTATAGGAGGTTCCCCATAGCGGTCATCTCCCTAGAGGTGCCCCTGGAGGAGCCCAGAGACCTCATCGGCCATAAGGTGGGGATTCCGGGCCTCTACGGCGCTAGTTACATAGGCTGGAGGGCTTTGCTTTACGCCGCTGGGATACCGGAGGGGGAAATCCCTCTCGATTCCATCGGCTATACCCAGATAGCCAGCCTCACCGAGGGGAAGGTGGAAGCGGCCTTGGTCTACGCCAATAACGAACCGATACAACTTCGCCAAGAGGGGTATGAGCCCCACATCCTCTACGTGGCCGACTATATAGATCTGGTCTCCAACGGCCTCATCACCAACGAGGAGACGATAGCCCAACATCCCGACCTGGTAGAACGGCTAGTCCGGGCCTCGCTACGGGGTCTGCGGGATACCATCGAGGACCCAGAGGCGGCCTTCGAGATAAGCAAGAAGTATGTCCCCCAGATGGGGGAGGCTCAACTCCTCGTGCTCCTAGAGACCATCCCCTTCTGGAGAAGCGAGCCCTTGGGCTATTCCGATCCCGACGCTTGGGAGGCCTCCCAACGGTTCATGCTCGATATTGGCCTCATAGATAAAGAAACCGATGTGGGGGAGATGTTCACCAACCGGTTCATAACTCAATTATGACGAAGCCGATACTAGTAGTGGAAGGGATCGAAAAGACCTACCTAGGCCGCGATGGGGTATTGCGAGCCCTTCGCGACATATCTTTCGAGGTAGGGACCGGGGAGTTCGTCACCCTTTTGGGCCCCTCTGGTTGTGGGAAGACGACCCTTTTACGCATCCTAGGAGGGCTCCTGGAACCGGCAGCGGGCAAGATATATATCGACGGCCACCTCCTGAGCAAGCCCCGCCGGGAGGTGGGCTTCGTCTTCCAGGCACCCAGCCTCCTCCCCTGGCGCACCGTTCTCCGCAACGTAACCCTCCCTTTGGAGATACAGAAACAAAACAGCCTCTGGGCCAAGGAGAAGGCTTTAGAACTCCTGGAACTGGTGGGGCTTTTGGGGTTCGAGAACGCCTATCCCCATGAACTATCCGTGGGGATGCAACAACGGGTCTCTATCGCCCGGGCTCTCATCCATGACCCTTCCATCCTTCTTCTGGATGAGCCTTTCGGTTCCCTGGACGCCATCACGAGGGAGCAGATGAACCTGGAACTTTTGCGCATCTGGGAAGCGAGCAAGAAAACGGTGGTGATGGTCACCCACAACATTCAAGAGGCGATATTCTTAGCCGATAGGGTCCTAATCATGAGCCCCCGGCCGGGGCACATAGAGGCTATCGTCCCTATCGATCTCCCCCGTCCTCGCCGCCCAGAGATGGTCTATGGGGAGGGGTTCGGGATCCTCTTCCGACGAGTGCATCGCATTATCGGAGCCCCGGCGGGTAGGTGAGACAGCACGCAACCGACAAAAGAAAAAGCCCCTCCAAGGGGCTTCCGTTTGTAGCCTTTATCAGCCTTTATCGAGATCGGTGAAGCGACCTCCGTCTCTCCTTCTCGCCTCCTCCAGCCGCGCTCTCACCAGACCAGCCATCGATCCCATGAGTTGGTATACCCTCGCCGGTAACCTCCGGGAGATCGCTCGGCTCAAATCCTCCCAGATGGCGTAGGCCTCCATCTTCTCTAAGGAGGTGAGCCCCTCCCGGCTGAACCGTTCCTGGAGGTAGAGTTGAGCCAGGCGGAATGCACCCTCTTTGGCTTCGGGAACCTCCTCTACCAGCAGGCTCGCATACTCCGCAGGCGTCTGGCTCGCCTGGGGTTGGAGACCCAAACCACGGGAATAGAGGACCATACGCCTAAAGAGCCTCTCCGCCGCGGGCAGATCCTCCATCCGCCTCCACCAGAGGAAGCCAAAGACCGAGCCAGAAGCCAGGAGGAGGATAGCGAGAACCCGCCACAAGATGCCTACCCTAGACCAAGAGGCTCTCGGCGCTGCACGAGGAGTTGATGGCCGTGGCTGCTCCGGCCGTTCCCTTTCCAGAAAATCGGACCTTTCTCCCTCTGGTCCCCTTGCTTCGCCCCCTGCCTCCTCCTCGCTCACCGGCTTGGGTCGCACGATGAGTGGCTCTCCAGCCGTGGGTTCGAACTCGATCCAGCCATAGTCAGGAAAATAGACCTCTACCCAGGCATGGGCGTTGGAGCGTCGCACCCGGTAGCCATCCAACTCCTCATCATACTCCCCGCCCGCGTATCCTACGGCTATCCGCGCCGGTATGCCCACCGCCCGGGCCATCACCGCCATGGCTGAGGCGTAGTAGTCGCAATACCCCTCCCGGCTATCGAAGAGGAAGTAATCCACCCCGTCGCGGTCGGGAGGCGGGGGCTCGATATCCTCGTTGTAGGGGATCTGGCGGAGATACTCCTCCAGAGCGACCGCCTTATCATATATGTTATCGTACTCTCGGGTGAGTTCCAGGGCCAACTCCTTCACCCGCTGAGGCAGGGTAGGCGGTAACTGAAGATACCGCGTGACCCAAGAGGGGTACTTGATAAAGGGGTTCTCTCTCAGGTTCATGCGCACGAACCCCTCAGCACCCAAGTAATTAACGATCCACTCAGGCAGCATGGTCGCCTGGCGCAACATATCCTCGCTGGCCGCAGAGAGGGAAGATACAACAACGTAGGGACGGTGAGGGCCTACCGGGGTTTTACTGGTGAGGGAGGAGATGCCGGCTACCCTCTCCCGGATAACCTCCGTCGCTTCCCCACCTCGCACCCACCAGAGTTGGTAGGTATTCATGCGAGCCTCTACCGGCAGATCAGTCCATATAGGCTGGCCAGCAAAAAACAACTGCCCTCCCGTAGGCTGGTAGAGAGTGATCCGCTGGGTCACCTCCTCCCGGATGAAGTCGATCCCCTCTTGAGGCATCTCATTGTGGGGAGCGATATCCATGATCTCGTCATCTGTATTGCTCCAGCCACGACCATCGTACTCGTCGTAAACCATGGCCCGCCAATAGCGACCCACCGGAGCCTGCACCACCATCACTACCTCGCTGCCCAATTCGACCGCCCCCTGAAGGGTCAAACTATCGCCGAAGGCCGCGTAAGAGCCACTGGTCCGATAACTGCGCAAGGAGGAGAAGAGCCGGCTGAACTGACGCTGTGCCTTATCCCAGAGGCCCTCCCCACCCCAATCTGGGGAGGGGAAGAGGTCCAAAGCGGTGATGGGCATGAGCCAGGCTAAAGCCAGTACCACCAAGGAGAAGATAGCCCCGTCTCGGAGAAAGTCGAGCGCGCTATCAGGCGGATAGATGACCTTAGCCCCTCTCCACTCCTTCTCCCGCCCACTTAGAGCGACCCGGATCAGTAAGATGAGGGCAGAAATGAGGTAGATCATGAGCCAGATATTCAACTCCGGGGGGCCATAGTATCTGTTGATCGATATAGCCACTCCGCTCAAGACCACCCCTGGCCAGGCAGAGTGGAAGCGGAAGAGAAACCAAGCGGAAAGGTAGCCGATTATCCAGGTGAGGGCCGCCATGAAGATAAGGAAGATCAAATTATCCTCACTCACCCCGCCCCTCAAGGCTATCTGCAACCAATGGAGGAGACGAACGGCCAGGATCTCTAACCGGTCGCGCCAGCCCAGGCTGGGAGCCACGAAACGGAGGATGAGGAAGAGGAGCCAAGAGGTGGCCAAGATCAGGCTCAGCGAGTGGGCGAAGAGCCCACGCAGTTCCCGTCGGGCCAGGAGCAGCCCCAGGAACATCCCCCCCAGGATGCTCCATTGAAGGATAGAGAGCCCCTCTACCCAGTTGGCCTCCTCGATGGCCCAGGCAACGCTGCTGAGCATCAAGCCCAGAAAGAAGACCGATAGCCAGCCCTCCTCGGGCTTCAAACGGAAACGCATCTAGAACCCCACTCTAAACACCAAGAAACCCTGTCCCTAGTTCAATGATACGGTTTCTGCCCACCCCTGTCAAACAAAGGGATTGACAAGCCGTCTCGCCGATGTTAGCATGGTCTTGCCTTGGGCCTCTCTCAGTTGGGGCGCTGGCCCAGAGGTGTCTTTACCTCCCATGGTGTATCTTATTGATAATGGAAAGAAGCGCTATTGAGAAGGTTCCTTCGCTGGTATAAAGGGCAAAGCGTATCTCGGCAGCGGCTCTACAGCCTCCTGGCGGTCATCACTACGGCTACCCTCCTCCTTTACTGCCTAGGGGTCTCTTCCTTTCTCCTCCGCCCCGCCCTCATCGGCACCCCTGTAGTACTCCCCCCCGTCTACCTGGTCTCTCCCCCCGCCGCCCGGCCGCAGCAGCCGCAGCAACCGCCGGCTTCCGGACCCACAGCCACCCTTCCCCCCACCCCCACGCAACTCCCTATCCCCACCTTCACCCCTACACCCATGGCCACCCTCACCCCCACGGTGACTATTACCATCACCCTCACCACGACCGTGACTTTGACCCCCACCGCGACGGGTACCATCACGGTGTCCCCCACTCTCACCGAGACACCGATCCCCACGCCTACCCCCACGGAGACGCCCACTTCCACCCCTACAGAGACCGCTACCCCCACAGAGACGCCTACCCCTACCGAGACACTGAGACCTATCCCGACGGAGACAGCCACTCCTACGGAGACGCCTACCGCAACACCCACCCATACCCCGACGGAGACGCCAACCGCTACTCCAACCACCGAAGAGGCCTCTGAGGAGCCTATCCCCTCCTCTTAGAGAAGGCCACGACGTATCTTGACAAGAGGGGAAAAAGGTTATACATTGTCCATAGCAGGCTATAAGGGGAGGAACTATGGAGAAGAAGGACAAGAACCTGATGGTTCGCATCTCCAAGGAGACCCATACAGCCCTCAAGGAGAAAGCAGCCGCGGAGGGGACCACTATGAGCGAAGTGGTCCGCTACTGCATCGATCTATTCCTCAAAGGGAAAATCCGGCCGCCCAAATAGCCGAACAACACTCAGAAGAGGTCGGCTTCCAAACCTGGGATGGCTGGGTCGGGCTTTGTATCCTTGGAGATCGTATGGAGCCCAGGTCGAAATTCTGGATAGAGAAAGATGGCGAATTAGTGCTCAGCGACTGGCGGGTAGATCTCTTGGAGGCTATCGAGGAGACGGGGTCCTTAAGCGGTGCTGCTGAGCGGCTAGGCGTCCACTACCGTCGAGCCTGGGGCAAGATCAAAGAGATGGAAGAGAGGCTGGGGGTGAGACTGATAGTGACCCAGAGCGGAGGGGTGGGTGGCGGGGGAGCAGAACTCACCCCCCAGGCCAAAGAATATATCCGTCAATATCGAAAGTTCAGATCTGGCCTCAAAGAGATGGTTGACCGCAGGTTCCGGGAAGCCTTCGAGGAATAATCCAAGTCGGGCCTTTGTTTTTTTGAGGGCGTTATGATAAAATTGTCTTAACGGCTATGCGGATAGGGGACCTAGAGTTCAACAGGCGAGAACTAGCGGGCTCCATGGGAGATTGGGGCACCCTTCTCCCCCTGGTTATCGGCTATATAGCGATTAACAAGATGGACCCCGCGGGGCTCTTGGTGATGATGGGACTGACCAACATCGCCCTGGGCCTCATCTATAGACTCCCCATGCCCCTGGAGCCGAAGAAGGTGATCGCCGCAGTGGCCATATCCCAAAGATGGCCGGCCTCGCGCATCTACGCCTCAGCCATCGGCTTGGGGCTACTCTGGCTCCTCTTAATCTTCACCGGCCTAGCCGATCGGATCTTCAAAATCACCCCCAAGAGCGTGACTAGGGGCATCCAGTTAGCCTTGGGGATAAAACTGGGTCTCACCGGGCTGGGGATGATGCGAGAGACCTGGTGGCTAGGCCTAGTAGCCATCGTCATCATCCTGCTCCTGAGAGAGAACCCCAAGGCCCCAGCGGCCCTGGTCCTCATGACCTTGGGGCTAGTCATCGTGGCCTGGCAAGGGAAACTGCTCCCCGCTCTGAGCATAAGTTTCAGGCTCCCCCCTCTCATCACCCCCCCTTGGGGCGAGATATGGCCAGCCATGGTACAAGCCGGCTTCGCCCAGATACCTCTCTCCATCACCAACGCGGTGATCGCCACCGCGGCCCTCATCGGCGATTACTTCCCCCAAAGAAAAGTTCCCGAGAGGCGTCTGATGCTCAACATGGGGGTCATGAATCTGGTCAGCCCTATTTTCGGCGGGATGCCCATGTGCCACGGAGCGGGCGGATTGGCCGGCCAATACTACTTTGGGGGTCGAACGGGGGGCACCAGCATCATCCAGGGGCTGATAGAGACAGGCCTAGGCCTCTTCTTCGCCGGCTCTATAGCCACCCTCTTCGCCCTCTTCCCTCTGCCCATCATAGGAGCCATGATGGTAATGGTGGGGCTGGAGTTGGCCAAGTTCGTCACCGATATCCAAGGTTGGGTTGACCTTCCCGGTCTGGTGGTCACGGTGTTCTTCTCGGTCTTGGTCAACATGGCCGTGGGCTTCCTAGCCGGGGTAGCCATCCACTACTTACTCCAGCGATACATCCCAGAGGAGCATCCCTTAAGAGAGAGGATTCCATGGAAGAGATAGTAGCGGGCTTGCAACATGCGGTGCGCCTCCTCCTCTCCCTGGACCCCGAAGTCCTGAGTATAGCCTCTCTTTCCCTCCAGGTATCGGGCCTGGCCCTCCTTATCAGCACCATCCTAGGCATCCCTCTGGGTGCTTGGCTGGGCCTGGGCCGTTTTTGGGGACGGAGGCTAGCCGTCGCCTTCGTCTATACGGGAATGGGGTTCCCCCCTGTGGTAGTCGGCCTCTTCATCTACCTCTTACTCTCACGCCGTGGCCCTCTGGGAGGGTGGGGATGGCTATTCACCCCCACCGCTATGGTCCTGGCCCAAGTGATCATATCTCTGCCCCTGGTGGCCGGCTTCACCATGGCCGCCGTTATGGGGGTAGATCCCGAACTAAGAC
>JBHIDN010000036.1:0-8724 GCA_046760125.1 Anaerolineae bacterium | reverse complement strand
GAGCCGCGGCGATGACGCCCATCCAGTTGGCGATGATGAGCCCATGGGCCAGGGCGGCTGTTACTCGTTCGTCTGGTTTGAGTTCCATCATCTCCGGTACCTCCCTCACTTCCATCTAGTCAGAATCGTCTCTCGCTGGAAGAGCCCCACCGCCAAGGTGTCCTCGAACCATCTAGTGAGGTCTCTCGCCTGGATCATCGTCCTATTTCAGGTTGCTAAGGGAAAAAATATCACATGGAGCAAGATGTCAGCGGAGAAGTGGGAGAGCATGGCCGACTCTAAGCCCCGCTTCCAGTAGAGGTAGCCAAAGGCCAGCCCGGCCAGCCCATTGAGAACGACAGCCCGCGCGATGATGAGCGGTGTCAAGGGGGTCAGTTGTGCAGTGGTGGGCAGATGACCCAGGCCGAAGAGTAGACCGGCGACGATGATGGCCAACCACATCCCACCCGACGTGGGCTTGCCCTCTCTATCTTTCCACACCCGGGAGAGGAGCCAAACCAGAAGGCTAACCACGAAAAGTCGCAGAAAAATCTCCTCGTCGATCCCGCCGTAGAAGGCGGCTAAGAAGCCCTGCCAAGGAGTGGGCGGCTCCACCTCCTGAAAGGCAGAGGGAAGGTGGGGCGCGAATATAGCCATCTCCAGGAGGATGATAGTTAGTCCGACACCTAACCCCACAAGGACGGAGGGGAGAAGGATGGCTCTCCCTCGATCTTCTACCTTCTCTCCTCGCAGCCAGCCCTCCAGGATAGGTGCCCCTAGCCCTACCCTTCGCGCACAAAACAACCCCACCCCTATGGCCAAAGCCAAGAGTACAATGTTTTGCATAAGTTGGAGGAACAAGAGTAGGGGGAAGGGTATCGGTATCTCCTCCGGAAGTCCGCCGAGGAGGGTGATAGCATAGGGAAGAACAGCCAGGACCCCTAAGATGCCAGCCACCAGAAGGATGAAGAACTCTCGCCAATATATCGATTTTGCTTCACCGGCCATTAGTCGTTCTCTTTCGCTCCATCGCCTCAGGCGGATCGATGACGACACGCGCCACCCAAGACGATTATGCTTCCTCCAGCGCCCCCACCCAGAACAGGCAGGAGTGGGGCAAAGTATGGGGTGCTCTCCAGAGCCTTCGCTGAGGCCAGAATAACCGCCGCCCAAATGACGGCTACCGCCAGGATAGCCAAGTTATACCTGACATTCATAGTAACCCCTCCTTCTAGTGGTCATACCCCGATAGCAAGGCTTACTCCTCCTCAGAGCCCTCTTCGTCGTTGGAGGCCTGACTGCCCAGGGTTTGGGCCAAGGATGTTACCCCCGCTATCCCTCCCAGAGCCATAGTCTCCACGGCGGTGGAGGGGACAATGATGAGGGCTCCCTTCTCCTTGAGGCCCTCAAACAGCATGTTCATGGCTCGCAGGTGCAAGGCGGTGACATCGCCATCATATGTCCGGGCCGCCTCCAAGAAACTCTCCGCGATCTGCCGCTCCGACTCGCCTAGGATGACCCGCGCCTGGCGCTCCCTTTCGGCCTGGGCCTGGCGGGACATGGCATCCTCCAGGGCCTCAGGGATGACGATGTCGCGGATCTCCACCGACTGCACGGTGATCCCCCAGGGTGTAGTCCGCTCGTCGATGATCTTCTGCAACTCTATATCCATCTTCTCCCGGCCTACCAGGATATCGGCCAGCATCATCTTGCCGATGATATCCCTTAGGGCCGTCTGGGCCGCCCAGGAGATGGCCTCATCGTAGTTCTCCACCTCCAAAGCGGCCTTCTCCGCATCCCAGACCACCCAGAAGAGGACGGCGTCCACATCGACGGGGACGGTATCCTTGGTGAGAGTGCGCTCCGCCTTGAAAGGGGTGACCATTACTCGGTGGTCGATCCAGGCCGGTATGGAATCCACGATGGGGATGACCCAAAACAACCCGGGACCAGCCAGTCGTTGGAATTTGCCGAAGCGAAGCACGATCGCCTTCTCCCACTGGTTGGCGATCTTGATGGCGAAGAGGAAGTAGCAGGCTACAAGAATGCCGACGATGATAACAATGGCCACGACCCAATCGGGGGCTCCCAAGAGCTGACCCAACGCCACCCCTATCAGGATGCTTATGGTAAACAGGAGCGAAAAGACGGTCACAGAGACGGGGTTGGCCACCCTGGAGCTCACCTTGCTCATCTCCTCCCACTCCTTTCTCCCCTTCTCCCAAGCCTTGCCTCGCTCCTCCGAATCCTTTTTCCTCCTCGATCCTAGGGTTACCATTCGTTACCTCCTTAAAGGCTAGAGCCGTTCTCCCTACGCCACTCTTCCAGTTGGGCCTCGAAAGCCGTTCTTATCTCCTCCGCCTTGTACCCCAGACTAAGGGCCTCTAAAAGCGCGCTGGCCATGATGGTCCGTAGCCGCTCTTTCCGCATCTCCGCCAGCCGCCCCTCATCGGGCCGCGCGGCGATGAAGGTGCCCCGCCCCTGCTGGGTAGAGATCACCCCTTGGCTATCCAGTTCGTGATAGGCATGAACCACGGTGTTAGGGTTCACCCGCAGGTCTACAGCCAGTTGGCGGATGGTAGGCAATTGAGCCCCCGGTTTGAGCCTCCCAGTGGCCACCAGATGTTTGATCTGCTCTATTATCTGGGCGTAGATGGGCACGCCGCTCTCGTAATCAACCTGTATCTGCATTGTCTCTATTCTACTAATTCTCCTAGTACAATTATACCAATATTTGACCTCCTTGTCAAGTATATAAGAGCCCGTCGGTTTACATCCGTCGTCCTCAACCGTTGGGGGGGTTACCTGGAAAAGCGGTAAGAGCCTAGACCTTTCACCTTCGACAAATTGTTCTCCCTCCCCATCGCTGATATAATTTCCTATAGAATTTCTTTGTAAAAGGCCAGGATATGTATTCTTTAGACGACACCATCGCCGCCATCTCCACCCCTCTAGGCGAGGGGGGGATCGGCATCGTGAGACTCAGCGGGCCAGACTCGGTAGCCATCCTCAAAAAGATCTTCCACCGGGCCAAGGGAGAGGGGCTTCAATCCTACCGGCTCCATTACGGCCATATCATCGATCCCGATACCGAGGAGAGGGTAGACGAGGTCTTGGTCTCCTACATGAAGGCTCCCCACTCCTACACCCGGCAGGATGTGGTGGAGATCAACTGTCACGGAGGCATCGTGCCCCTGCGCCGCGTCCTGGAACTAGTCTTACGGTATGGAGCCCGACTGGCCCACCCGGGGGAGATGACCTCTCGAGCCTTCCTTTCGGGTCGTATAGACCTGGCCCAAGCGGAAGCGGTCTTGGATATCGTGCGTGCCAAGACGGAGGCTAGCCTGCGAGCGGCGGTAAGCCAATTGGGAGGGTGGCTGTCGCAGGAGATTCGACGGGTGCGGGCGGAATTGGTCGAGGTTCTCGCCTATCTGGAAGCCACCATCGACTTCGAGGAGGATGAGATACCGGAACGGGATATCTCGGAGCCCCTCAAGCGAGCGCAAGAGAAGATAGAGGCTCTTCTGGCCAGCGCCGATCAGGGGATCATCTACCGTCAAGGGGTGCGAGTGGCTATCGTAGGGCGTCCCAACGTAGGGAAGTCAAGCCTCCTGAACGCCCTTCTCAAGACCAGCCGAGCCATAGTGGCCCCTATCCCCGGCACCACCAGAGACACGGTAGAGGAGAGTTGCAACCTCCAGGGGGTACCTATATCTTTGATCGATACGGCGGGCATCGCCGAGGGGAAAGACCTGGTGGAAAGGCTGGGGGTGGAGCGGAGTCGTGAGGCTTTACAAAGAGCGGACCTGGCCTTAATGGTCGTTGACGGATCTGAACCCCTCCAAGAGGAGGACCGAGAGATCGCCAGCCTCCTGAACGGGAAGCCGAGCCTTTTGGTCATCAATAAGAACGATCTGCCACAACTAGCCTCTGTCGATGGGCTGCTTCCCCAGGTGCCATGCCTATCGGTATCCGCTCTGACGGGAGAGGGGTTAAAAGAACTGGAAGAGGCTATTCTAGATACGATCTTTTCGGGAAAGGTGGTGGTCTCTGAGGCCCCCTTAGTCACCAACCCTCGCCATAAGCGGGCCCTGCAATCGGCTTTAGAACACCTGCTGAACGTCGAAGGAGCCCGCAAGGAAGCGCTCCCCGCCGATTTCTTGGCCATCGACCTCCACGGAGCGGTGAACGCTTTAGGAGAGATCACCGGAGAGACGGCGACCGAAGATCTCTTAGAAGTGATCTTCAGCGAGTTCTGCATAGGTAAGTAAAGGGCCCTGCTGAACGCAGGGCCTCCGTATAATATCGGTTGACAAAGGTCTATCTTTTCCCTGACATCCGGAGAGAAAGAACCCTTTGGTCTAATGTTCACGGCTGGCGACAGGTTAGGCTGTTCACCGCCCCACCCTTGATGGATCCTCTGTGATGCACGAGATTTATTCTTTTTTGACAAGCTTGTAAACACCCAACGCAATAAGGAAAATAATAGCCAACCGAGCAGAAACTCTTGGGTCAAGCATTGCAGAGAATAATAGCAAGAGTGCCGCTAGGATAGTAATTATACCCTCAGTTTTGCTGTTCATCCTATCCACCTCATCTCACAATAATAATTACCTTTATGGAATTCCTATTCCCCTCCCAGATACCTTAGGGCGGCCATCACCTTATCTTCCATCGTCATCCCTTCCTCGGCGAGGGAACTCACCGCCTCTCTAGCCTCGGAGAGGCTGTAACCCAAAGCGGTGAGAGCCTCCACCACCTCGGCATCCTCGGGGCTGACCGGGGGAAGAGGCACCAGCCGCTCCACGGCTATCTTGTCCTTCAAATAGAGGATGACCCTCTCCGCGATCCGCTTGCCGATGCCCGGCACCTCGCTCAAGAGTGCCACATCACCGTGGGCTACGGCCAAGCGGAAGTCCTCGACAGAGAGGGTGGAGAGGATGGCCAGAGCCAGCCTGGGGCCGATGCCGGAGACCCCCAGAAGGAGTTTAAAGAGGGTTAGTTCATCCTGGGTCTTAAAGCCGTAGAGAGAGACCTCGTTCTCTCGGAGATGAAGATGGGTGAAGAGGGTGACCTCGTGGCCCGGGCTGCCCAACTCTCTGAGGAAAGAGGTGGGGACATAGACCTTAAAGCCCAGGCCGCCGACCTCGACAACGATGTAGTCCTCGTTCTTGGCCGCGAGCCTACCCCGTAGACTGGAGATCATCTAGAGCACCCTCTAATACCTTGCCATAGAGGATAAAATCCTCACCGTAGAAATGGCGAGGCTGGTAACCTTCCCGCTGGTAGCCAAGGCTCTCGTAGAGGGCCATGGCCTCGGTCATGGCCCAAGCCGTCTGCAAGAAGAGTTTGTGACAACCCAAAGAGCGAGCGAGAGCCTCCAACCGTTCCATGAGTAGGCGAGCCACCCCCCGTCCTTGACAGTCAGGGTGGACCGCCACGGAGCAGACGTGTAAACTCTGATGTTCCTCCAAGCCGGTTGCCGTACCGATGATCTGCCCATCTACTTCTGCAACCAAGACATATCCACCCTCGGCCAGCCGCTCAGCGATCTCCTGAGGGGTGATTATGGCCGCCTCGATGGCCACCGAAGAATAGCCCCTCCCCTCCAACCCTCGGAAGGCCGCCTCTATCACCCGGTGGATCGCCCCAGCATCGCCTTGATCAGCACGCCGTATGGATAAATCTTGTATGGCCATGCGGTTGACGGCTCAGTTGGGAGGGGGTGGTTTTCACCCTTCCTGCTCCAGAAGGTCAAGGAGCTGCAGGGCATAGAGGTGGCATATGGCCACCGCTAGGGCATCTGCAGCGTCATCGGGTTCAGGCAGAAAATCCAAGCCCAAAACTATCTTCACCAGTTCCTGCACCTGGCCCTTGGTGGCCCGCCCATAGCCGACCAACGACTCCTTAACCTCCAAGGGGGTGTACTCGTAGACGGGAAGGTCGTTCTTGGCCGCTGCCAGAAGGGCCACCCCCCGGGCCTCCCCCACAGCCAGAGCGGTACGCGCGTTCCGGCTGAAAAAAAGCCTTTCCACGGCTACATCGGTGGGTCGATGACGGACGATGATCTCTTCCAGTTCATCACAGATAACCTTAAGTTTCTGCGCTGGGGGCGATTCCGATCCCGGAGTGACGACCCCATATTCCACCAAGGTCAAATCTTCGCCCCTCTTTTTCACCAAGCCGTATCCGGTCACCGAGACCCCAGGATCGATGCCTAGTGTCAACAAGGGCCCCTCCTCAGGCCACCTCGTACTCGTAACTATCCACCACCTCGGCGGAGATATCCAGATTAGAATAGACCTGTTGGACGTCCTCCAGATCCTCCAAGGCCTCTATGAGATGCATGATTTGGATGGTCTCCTTCTCCCCCAACCGCGTTAGGGTCTTGGGCACCATGGTGATCTCCGCCGAGGAGAAGGGAACACCTTCTCTCTCTAGGGCCTCCTTGACCTTTTGAAAGTCCGCGGGTTGGGTGTATATCTCCACCAGCCCGTTCCCGATCCTCACATCGTCCGCTCCAGCGTCTATAGCCTGGAGGGCAAACCCCTCCGCTTCCTGGCCATCGGCCTCGATGATGATCAACCCTTTCTGGTCGAAGAGCCAGGTGACGCTCCCCGTCTCCCCCAGGCTACCACCGCTGCGGGTGAGGAGGCGTCGGATATCGGCTACCGCCCGGTTGCGGTTATCGGTGAGAGCATCTAAGATCAAGGCCACCCCGTGGGGACCGTACCCTTCGTACCGGATCTCCTCGAAGGCCTCACCTTTTATCTCGCCTGTTCCCCGCTTGATAGCCCTCTCTATGCTATCCTTGGGCATGTTGGCTTGTTTGGCCTTATCGATTACCAGGCGCAAGCGGAAGTTTACATCGGGGTCGCCCCCACCTTGCCGAGCAGCAACGGTGAGTTCCCGGGCTATCTTGGTAAAGATCTGGCCTTTCTTGGCATCAGTGGCCGCTTTCTTCCTCTTAATGGTCGACCATTTCGAATGCCCTGACATCGCTCATCCCCCCTTAACATCTCTTTTTCATTATAACACTGTAGAGGTGCCCCTGCAACATCGGTAGATGGGACAAACCTTTTGCCATCGTCGATTCCTCCCCCAAACCGCTAAGAACTGATTGCCAGGAAAGAATAAGGAGAGGTCGAATTCGACCCCTCCTCCTGTAGATTAACAGAAAGACCGAAATCACGCCCCTTCTTCGATCTCTACTGGCTTTCCTCTCAGGAAGCCAAAACCGGAATAGATGAAATATAGGGCCAAGACCACCAAGATGAGGCCACAAACTACTAGCACCCCTCGATAGAACGATGCGCTTAAGAACCCTCTCCCCGAAGCGATGAGAAAGGCCAAAAGGCTATTCCAACTTAGGTCAGAGAGGATATGGCCTGAGAAGAAGGCTCCCAAGCCAGGTAGGCCCCTACGCAGGGCTAAAACGACGTAACTGGCCCCCACGCTGGCCCACCAAACCACCCAGTAGGGGTTGGATATACTGGCCAGAATCCCGGCCCCCACAGAACCGAAAGCACCGATGCCCATCTCCCCAGGCTCCAACTCGAGGGCGATCCCCACCCAACCGCTCCTAGCGATATCGATGCCCATCCAGAGGAGAAAGCCCCCTCCCAAAAGCCCGATCAGCCCCGCTACCAGGCTGCGCTTGAATACTTTCCCTAAACCCATAGCCAGCGCGGCTACAGCGGCTATTTCCGCTATGGCGTGTCCCGTGGTCACCAGGGGCCCGGCCCAGAAACCGTGGCGCGCGCTCTGGCTGATGGTTACCATAGAAACAGGGCCCGGCATTAGGGCCCCGGAGAAACCAACGATTAACGAAGTCACAAAAAGGGCAAATAAGTCTCTCACTTCTTATACCGGTATACGATGCGACCCCGGGTCAGGTCGTAGGGAGAGAGTTCCACCAATACCCGATCCCCCAAGAGGATGCGGATATAATACATCCTCATCCGGCCCGAGATATGAGCCAACACCTCGTGGCCGCTGTCCAACCGCACCCGGAACATGGCATTAGGCAGCGCCTCCACTACCGTGCCCTCAGCCTCGATCTTCTCTTTCCTGCTGGTCTTCTGCCGCCGTTTGCGGGCCACATAGCGCCTTTTCTGATTATATATCCTTTGGTGATTCCCTTTTGAGCACCTCGCGGGAGCGGCCCCCCGATACCTTAGGCCCCACGATGCCTTCCTCCTCCAATCGGTCCATGAGGCGCGCCGCCTTAGGGTATCCGATCTTCAATCTCCTCTGCAAGAAGGAAGTCGAGGCTTGCCCATGCCGCATCACCAGGTCTTTAGCCTTCTCGAACCATTCATCGTCTCCCTTCGCCTCCGCCTCTGCCGCCGTCTCCTGTATCCTCTCCCAGGCAACCTCTTTCTTTTCCACAAGGCTCCCCACCTCGTCTTTCCAAAACTTCACCACCCTCGCGATCTCTTCATCGGAGATGAAGCAGCCCTGAAGCCGTACCAGACTCGATGAATCAGGAGCCATATAGAGCATATCGCCCCGCCCGAGAAGGGTCTCCGCTCCGGCGGTATCGAGAACCACTCGGGAATCCACCTGAGAGGAGACGGCGAAGCATATACGGGCCGGGAAGTTGGCCTTGATGAGGCCGGTAACCACATCCACGGAGGGGCGCTGGGTAGCGATGATGAGATGTATCCCTGTGGCTCGGGAGAGTTGGGCCAGCCGACAGATGAGACGTTCGATCTCATCGGGAGCCATCATCATCAGATCGGC
>JBHIDN010000035.1:0-8742 GCA_046760125.1 Anaerolineae bacterium | reverse complement strand
GGTACAGGCCATAACCCAAACACGCCAGGAGATAGAAGAGGGCCATCCATATGGATGGCCCATACCCTTTCTCCAAAGAAGTCGCATCTACCGCTTGGTGTATTGAGGAGCCTTGCGTGCCCTCTTGAGGCCGGGCTTCTTCCTCTCCTTCACCCGAGGGTCACGGGTCAGGAAGCCTCCCCTTCGCAAGGTAGGCCGGAGTTCGGGATCAGCCTCCAGCAAGGCCCGGGCTATCCCGTGACGGATAGCCCCCGCCTGGCCGGAGATGCCGCCACCCTGCACTCGCACCGTGACACGGAACTTGCCTTCCATGCCCGTGACCACCAAGGGCTCCTTCAGACACAAGAGGTCTGTCTCCCGGGAGAAATACTCCTCCGCCGGCTTCTCGTTAACGACGATGCCATTGCCCCCAGGGTAAAGTCTAACCTGTGCCGTGGCGCTCTTTCGCCGGCCGGTGCCGTAGTAATATCTCTCTGCCATAGGGCCTCCTAAAACTCCAAAGGCTGGGGCTTCTGGGCTTGGTGAGAGTGGCTCTCCCCCTCATAGATCTTCAGTTTCCTCATCATGGCCCTTCCCAAACGGTTATGAGGCAGCATCCCCCAGACCGCAAGGCGAATGACCCGGGTGGGGCGTTTCTTGAGCATCTCCGCCAAGGTGGTGCTGCGCAACCCACCGGGGTAGCCGGAATGGCGGTAATAGATTTTGTCATCCAGTTTCTTGCCCGTCACCCGGATCTTTGCCGCGTTTATCACTATCACGTAATCGCCGGTATCGAGATGGGGGGTGAAATAGGGCTTATGCTTGCCTCGCAGGATCTTAGCCACCTCCGAGGCCAATCGCCCCAAAATCTTCCCTTCCGCATCTACGACGTACCAGCGGCGCTCTATATCTTCTGGCTTTGTGGCATAAGTCTTCATATCGCATACCGCCGGGGATAACTCACCTTGGTGAGGCAGAGCCCGTGGGCTGGGAGGAGATCTCCCGCTCGGCTCCTATCCTTCGCCTCCAAGACCTCTTTGAACCCCTGGGGGCTCAATTCTCCCCGCCCCACAAGGAGCAGCGTGCCCGCTATACTGCGCACCATCCGTTTCAAGAAGGCGTTGGCCTCGAGATCGATGTAGATGTAGTTTCCTTCTCTATGGCAATCGACCTCTAGCATCTGGCGCATCGTGCTTCCACCCGGCTGGGCACGGCCGAATGAGGCGAAGTCGTGGACTCCGATCAAAGACCCTAGGGCTTCCTCCATGGCCTCTAGATCTAACCCCCCTACCCAGTGATAGGCGTAGAGCCGGGATAGGGGCGAGCGCACAGATCGGTTGAAAATGGTGTACCGATATTTGCGACTCAGGGCGCTCTTGCGAGCATGGAAATCCGGGGGTACTTCCGAGAGTTCAAGGATCGCTATGTCAGAGGGCAAAAGGGCGTTTAGGGCCCTCTGTAACTCCGAAAGAGACCTCTTCCAACCGGTAGAGAAACTGATCACCTGACCGGTGGCGTGAACACCGGCGTCCGTCCGCCCCGCCCCCACAATCTTGGTTTGCTCCTGCGTCACTGAGGCGAGAGCCTTTTCTATCTCCTCCTGAATCGTTATCTCCCTTTTCTGCCTTTGAAAGCCGGCGTAGCGAGTACCATCATATTCCACTACCGCTCCAAGGCGCATTTTTGCTACTCGACCAACTCCAAAATCACCATGGGCGCTGCGTCCCCCAAGCGGGGACCCAGTTTCACCAGCCGTGTATATCCCCCTGGCCGCTCTTGGTAGCGAGGTGCGATCTCGTCAAAGAGCCTTTTCACTATCTGGGCATCGGTGATAGTACGCAACACCTGCCTCCGGGCATGGAGATCTCCTCGCTTAGCCAGAGTTATCAGCCTCTCCGCTTCCCCTCGCACAGCCTTAGCCTTCGCCTCGGTAGTGCGGATCCTTCCATGCCGAAAGAGTTCGGTGATGAGGTTCCGGAAGAGGGCACGCCTATGTCCTCGGGAGCGCTTGAGCCGACGGCCGGCCACTCGATGCCTCATGAGGCTGTCTCCTCAATAAGGGCCAAGAACCCTTTCTCGTCCAACGCCTCCTTAAGTTCATCGAGGGACTTCTGGCCGAAGTTCCGGATGGCCATCATCTCCTCGTCCCCCTTCTGGAGCCTCTCCAGGATCTCACCCACCTTGGTGAGCCCCGCTCGCCTCAAGCAGTTGAAGGCCCGTACCGAGAGCCCCAACTCCTCTATCGGCATCTCATAGACCCGAGGTGGGATCGCCTCTTCGACCTCTTCCACCCCCTCCACCACCAAGCCGCCGTAATCGACGATGAGGGCCAAGTGGCGGACCAGGATCTGGGCGGCCGTGCTTAACGCCTCCTCCGGCTGGATGCTGCCATCGGTCCATATCTCCATCACCAGTTCATCGAAATCGGTCACCGGGCCGACGCGGACACGCCCCACATGGTACGCCACCCTCCGCACCGGGCTGAAGATAGCATCCACCGGCAACTCCCCGATGGGTAACTGCCCCCGCTCCTCGCTGGGGGAGTACCCCCGACCCCGCTCCACAACCAACTCCATCTCCAGATGAGCCTCATCGGAATCGAGCGTCGCCAGTTTTAGAGCAGGGTTGATGATCTCCACCTCGCTGGGACACTCTATATCCCTGGCGGTAAGCACCCCTTCTCCCCTCTTAGATACATAGAGGCGCACCGGGCCATCGGTGTGAAGCCTAAACCTGATCTGCTTCACGTTCAAAATGAGGGCCATGGTATCCTCTTTTACATGAGGGATGGGCGAGAACTCGTGATGGATGCCGTTCACTTTGATAGAAGTTACCGCCGCTCCAGGCAAGGAAGAAAGAAGCACCCTCCTTAGGGAATTGCCCAAAGTGATACCGTATCCCGTCTCCAGGGGGCCGATGACGAACTTCCCGTAGTTCTTAGAAGAAGCCTCGCACTCTACTTTTGGAAGAACTAGATCCAACAAAACTACAACCTCCTTTTGAGAGGACTACCTACTATAATATTCCACGATCAACTGCTCCGAGAGAGGGATCTCGACATCATCCCTAGATGGGAAAGCCAAGACCCGTGCTGATAGGCTCTCCTCGTCGAGGCTCAACCATTCAGGAAGGGGCCTCTCCCTCAGCCTCTGGGCCACATCCCGAAAGTAGGTCTTCCCCTTGGATCTCTCTCTCACCGCTATCTCATCCCCAGGGCGAACTAGGTAGGAAGGGACGTTCGTTTTCCGCCCGTTGACGCTGAAATGGCCGTGGCGCACCAGTTGTCGCGCCTGGGCTCGGGAGGAGGCTAGGCCTAAGCGATAGACGACATTGTCCAGCCTGGTCTCGAGCATCTTCAGGAGGTTGAGACCGGTGAGCCCCGGACGTCGTTCAGCCTCCTTGAAGTAGCGGCGAAACTGTCCCTCCAAGACACCATAGATCCGTTTAGCCTTCTGTTTCTCCCGCAACTGCGTCCCATATTCCGATACTCGTCGCCGGAAGTGGCTCCGCCTACCGTGCATACCCGCCGGGTAAGGCCGTCGCTCCATGGCACACTTAGGAGTGAAGCACCGTTCTCCCTTCAGGAAGAGTTTCTGCCCCTCTCGACGACATAACTTACATACCGGCCCTCTATATCTGGCCATCATACCTCCAAAGTTCCAAACCCTTCGGTTAGACCCTCCGTTTCTTGGGAGGCCGGCAACCGTTATGGGGGATGGGGGTCACATCGGTTATCGATCTCACCTTCAACCCTGCGGCCTGCAAGGAGCGAATGGCCGCTTCCCGTCCCGGGCCAGGCCCCTTGACCAAAATATCCACCTCTTTTACCCCATAATCCATCGCCTGCTTAGCCGTGGTTCGGGCTACCATCTGGGCAGCGTAAGGGGTGCTCTTGCGGGAGCCTTTGAACCCTACCGTCCCCGCGCTACCCCAAAAGAGCACATCGCCGGCCTGGTCGGTGAAGGTGATGATGGTGTTATTGAACGTGGCATGGATGTGGGCCCGGGCGTGAGGTACGTTCCTCTTCTCCCGCCTCGGCTTCCGCCGTGTGGTCTTCCTGCGCACCATTTGTATCTCCTTTCCAGGGAGCCATGAAATAGAACTAGCCTGGGCCCAAGAGAAGTTCTTACTTCTTGGCCCGCGCCCGGCGACGGCCGGCCACCGTCTTTCTGGGCCCTCGCTTGGTGCGGGCGTTAGTCCTGGTACGCTGCCCCCGAACCGGGAGGTTGCGCCGATGGCGAATCCCCCTGTAGCAACCGATCTCTTGCAGCCTTTTTATGTTCTGGGTCACCTCTCGGCGAAGATCGCCCTCCACTTTGTACTCTGCATCGACAATAGAGCGGATACGGGTGACCTCATCTTCAGCCAGATCCTTCACCCTGGTGTTGGGATCCACCTGCGCCCGAGCCAGGATCTTCTGGCTGGAACTCCTGCCGATCCCATAGATACGGGTCAGCCCGATCTCCACCCTTTCGTTGCGGGGCAGATCCACCCCTGCGATCCTAGCCATCTCCTACCTCCCTATCACTTTCCCTGCCTCTGCTTGTGCTTCGGGTTCTTACAGATCACCCGCACAACCCCTTTGCGCTTCACGATTTTGCAATGCTCGCACCGAACCTTCACCGATGGTCTAACTTTCATATGAATCACCCCTATAGAGCCGTCAGAATCTCCGGCTCCCCTTCCCTAATGGCTATAGTATGTTCAAAGTGGGCCGAGAGTTTCCCATCGTCGGTGACCACCGTCCAGTTGTCATCTCGGACTCGAGTGAGATAGTCACCAACATTGACCATAGGCTCCAGAGCCAGGGTCATCCCTGCCTTCAAGGCCGGCCCTCGACCAGGCTGCCCGAAGTTCGGCACCTGGGGGTCCTCATGCATCTGTCGCCCGATCCCATGTCCCGTATACTGGCGTACCACCGAGTAGCCCCGAGACTCGGCATACTGCTGGATAGCCCAAGAGATATCCCCCACATGCAAACCATCCCGGGCCTGGGCGATACCGGCCAAGAGCGCTCCCCTGGCCGTGGCGATCAGATCCTTTGCCTCATCACTTATCTCTCCCACACCCACAGTGAGGGCCGCATCACCTTGGTAGCCTTTATAGATCACTCCGATGTCCAGACTCACGATGTCCCCTTGTTTGAGGATGCGCGGCCCCGGGATACCATGGACCACCTCCTCATTCACCGAGACGCAGAGGGAGGCCGGAAACCCCCGATAGCCTTTGAAGGAAGGAACCCCCCCTTTTCGGCTTATAAACGCTTCGGTCAGAAGATCCAGTTCTCTCGTGGCCATCCCCGGCTTAATCCGCTCCACGAGATAGGCCAAGGCCTGGGCCACGATCCTTCCCGCTTCCCGCATGCGGGCTAACTCCCAGGAACTCTTTAGAACGATCATGAGGACAGAGAGAGGGCTGAAAGGATACTCCCTTGAACACCTTCTATCCCCTCCTCCCCATCGATCTCCGTCAAGAGCCCCTGGCGGCGATAGTAGTCTATGAGGGGAGAGGTCTCCTCAATATAAACCCGAAACCTTCTTCTCACCGTCTCTTCTTTATCGTCGGAGCGCTGATAGAGATCTCCGCCGCACTTATCACACACCCCCTCCTTTTGAGGAGGGTTAAAGAGTATGTGATAGTTGGCTTGACATCGGCGGCAGGTCCGTCGGCCAGACAACCGCTCGATCAAGGTGCCCTCTGAAACCTGAATGACGAGCACCCTATCTACCTTTTTCCCCCTCTCGGCCAGGATACCCTCCAAGGCCCGGGCCTGCTCTATAGTGCGGGGGAAGCCATCGAGGATCACCCCTTTGGCGCAATCGGGCTCCTTCAACCGTTCCTCGATCATGGCGTTGGTCACCTCGTCGGGGACCAAGACTCCACGCTCCATATATGATTGGGCCTTTTTCCCCAATTCCGTCCCCTTCTTCATCGCTTCACGGAAGAGGTCACCCGAGGCCACATGAGGCATCCCTAGCCTTTGAGAGAGCAAGGCGGCCTGAGTCCCCTTCCCAGCGCCCGGTGGGCCCAGGAGGATAAGGTTCACCTCAAGAACCCCTCATAGTGACGCATTAAGAGTTGAGCCTCCAGTTGCTTCATCGTATCTATCACCACCCCCACCACGATCAAGAGCCCGGTGCTGGTGATGATCATGGTCTGCATGGGGGTCACCCTGGCGGCGAAATAAGGGAGCACCGCCACCGCTCCCAAGAAGAGCGCCCCGGCCAAGGTGATCCTTCTCAGCACCCGGTTTAGGTATTCCTCGGTGCGAGCCCCGGGCCGGATGCCAGGGATGAACCCACCCTGACGCTGCAGGCTCTCCGGGATATTCTGCTGTTGGAAGATGATGTCGGTATAGAAGTAGGTGAAGCCTACCACCATGAAGAAATAGAATATCCAATAGAAGACCCTCTGGGTATCCAAAGCGTTGACGATCCCCGTAGCCACCCCCGAGATGAAGGCGTTACCTACATACTGGAAGTAGCCAGCAATCACCCCGGGGAAGATGAGGAGGGTGGAGGCGAAAATCAGGGGGATCATCCCCGCCGAGTTGACCCGCAAGGGGATATGGGTGCTCTGTCCGCCGTATATCTTAGTCCCCCGGACCCTCTTTCCATATTGTACGGGGATCCGCCTCTGTCCCTCATAGATGAGGACGATGGCCGCCACGGTGACCACCCCGATGACGGCAAAGGCTATGAGCCCCGGGACGTTAGTGCGCAGATCCCTCCCTACCTGCTGTGGGATCCGAGCCACTATGCCCCCGAAGATGATCAAAGAGATGCCGTTCCCCACCCCCTGCTCGTCTATCAGTTCTCCCAGCCACATGGCGAACATGGTCCCCGCCGTGAGAGCGGAGATGGTGGCCAGGGTAGGCAAGAGCGCCTCCCCAGAGAACCCCCAGTTGCTCAAGACCGGGGGGGTGGTGCGGGTTAGAAACGTAGCCTGACCGATCCCTTGCAGGGCGGCTAAGGGCACGGTCAAAAGATGAGTATACTGGTTGATCTTCTGCCTACCCGCCTCGCCCTCTTGGGCGATCTCTTGAAGTCGGGGGATCATAGGCATGAGCAACTGCATGATGATAGAGGCGGTGATATAAGGGTAGACCCCCATAGCCACCACCGAGAAGGTGGACATCGCTCCCCCGGAGAGCATATCGAAGAGGCTTAAAAGTTGACTCTGTCGAAAGACAGTACGGAGGGCAGCGGCATCCACCCCCGGCAAGGGGACATGGGCCGCCAAGCGGTAGATCACCAGGACCCCCAGGGTGAAGAATATCTTCCGCCTAAGATCCGGCAATTTGAAGGCGTTGAGCACCGCTCTTATCGTCTCCATGGCTCGCTACCTCCTACCACGCACCCACTTGAACTCCAAAACCTCGATCTCGCCCCCCGCGGCCTCGATCTTCGACCGAGCGGTATCGGAGAAGGCGTGTGCCCGAACGGTCAAGGGCTTCTCCAGTTTCCCTCTACCCAGTACCTTAACCGGGAGAGCAGCCGATTTGATTACCCCGGCCTCGACTAAGGCTTGGGGGCTAACTTCTGTTCCCGCCTGGAACCCCTCGTTCAACCTCTCCACGTTTATGGTGACATACTCTTTCTTGAAAGGGTTATGGAAGCCCCGTTTCTGAGGCAACCGCCGCACCAGGGGCAACTGCCCCCCCTCGAAGTAGGGTCGTACGCCACCGCCAGAGCGGGCTTTCTGCCCCTTGGTTCCCCGGCCAGCGGTCTTGCCCTGCCCTGCCGCATGCCCGCGGCTCACCCTCTTTCTCTTCCTCTTCGCCCCTTTCGGAGGACGCAACTCATGGAGTTTCACTGTTCAGCCTCTATCTCCTCGACTTTCACCAGATGACTCACCTTCTGCACCATCCCTCTCAGGCTGGGAGAATCTTCCCTCTCCACCCGATCTCCCAGCCTCTTTAGGCCCAAGGCCCTGATGGTATCCTTCTGACGCTGGGAGTAGCCGATGCTGCTCTTCACCCAGGTTATGCGCAACCTCTTAGCCATCAGCCGCCTCTTGCCCAGTGAGGCAACACATGTTCCTTCGGTTTGCCCCTTCTCTTAGCCTCTTCTTCCACGCTCTTCAGTTGACGCAGCCCTTCAAGGGTGGCTTTTACCACGTTAAGGATATTAGCGCTCCCCAGCGACTTGGAAAGGATATCCTTTATCCCCGCTGCCTCCACTACGGCCCGAACCCCTCCCCCGGCGATCACTCCCGTCCCCGGGGAAGCGGGCTTGAGAAGAACCTTGGCCGCCCCGTATTTGGACAAGACCTGGTGAGGGATGGTCGTCCCCACCAGAGGCACCTCGATCATAGATCTCTTAGCCCTCTCGATCCCCTTGCGGATCGCCTCGGGCACCTCTCGGGCTCGGCCGACGCCTACCCCTACCCGACCTCGGTGGTCGCCCACCACCACTACGGCCCGGAAGCCGAAACGGCGTCCTCCCTTCACCACCTTCGCCACGCGAGTGATGTGAACCACCTTCTCTTCCAAAAGTTCCTCTTCCACTAGGCTCCCCTCTAGAACTCTAAGCCGGCTTCCCGCGCCCCCTCAGCCAGGGAGCGTACCCTTCCAAGGTACCTATAGCCGCCTCGGTCGAAGACCACTCTTGTCACACCTCGGGACTTGGCTCGGCGAGCCAAGATCTCCCCTACCAACCTGGCCTGTTCCCTCTTCTTCAGGTCCTCGAGTTCGCTTTTTAGTTCCTTATCCAGAGTGGAGGCAGAGACCAAGGTATGCCCTCGGGTATCGTCGATGATCTG
>JBHIDN010000034.1:0-8776 GCA_046760125.1 Anaerolineae bacterium | reverse complement strand
TCTACCACGATCCCGGCGAAGGAACTGAAAAGGACACCAGGGAGGCTAAAGGCCAAGATGATGACCGCCATATGGCTAGTGGAGCCGGTCAACTTCTCGATGAGCACCATCTGCACGAAATGGATGCCGTTTTGAGCGGTCTGGGAGATGGCCTGAGCGATCCAAAGGAAAAGGAAGTGTCTGTTCCTGATGACCGCGCCGAAACCCTCTTCTTGTGACACCCTTAACACCGGTTCGCTCCAGCCTCAAGAGAGGGGCCTTTTCCTCGTGAGAGGAAGGCCTTCACCCTCTTCTCGAAGGTGCGGCGGGGTAAGAGCACCCGCCGCTGGCACCCTAGGCATCGGATGCCGATATCGGCGCCCAGACGGACCACCTCCCATTCGTAACTGCCACAGGGGTGCTTCTTCCTTAGCCGAACCACATCCCCTAGATGGACCTCCATGACCACAACAGCGCTAATTATATCATATCTCTAATCCTCTGGCGAACCCTTCCCGCCACCTGTGTTATAATTAAGATAGAGAAAGGAGTTGATACCTATAATCGCGCAATACATCGCTAACGCTATCGCCCTTCTGGTGGCTATCGATGTCCACGAGTTTTGTCACGCTTGGATGGCCGACCAACTGGGCGATCCCACCCCCAGATACCAGGGGCGTCTCACACTGAACCCCTTGGCCCATCTGGACCCCTTGGGGACTTTGATGCTGATTGTGGCACGTTTCGGTTGGGGCAAGCCCGTCCCCGTTAACCCCTACAACCTGCGGAACGGCCCCAAGAGCGGGATGGCCATGGTCTCCTTCGCCGGCCCTTTGGCGAACCTGATCACCGCGGCCCTTCTAGCCCTGCCCGTGCGCCTAGGCCTGGTGATGCCCTCCCTGAGAGGAGAGATCATCCCCTCCCTAGAGATGGTTGTCACCACCACTATCCTGGTTAATGTGATCCTAGCCGTCTTCAACCTCATCCCCATAGCCCCCCTCGATGGCTTCAAGGTAGCGATAGGTCTTCTTCCTTACCGTTGGTCGTATGCTTTGGCTCAATTTGAGCGGTACGGCCCTCTTCTTCTCATCCTGCTCATCCTGCCAGGGTTTTGGGGAGCAAATATCTTATTTGTGATCATGGGACCGGTTATTCGATTCTTATGGGTTTTGTTGACCGGCCGTCTGATCTTCTTTATGTAGGTGTCAAAGGAGGAGATATGCCTCAAGCCAAGGTTACTATCATCGGGGTGGGGGTCATAGGCGGCTCCATCGGCCTGGCTCTCAGGGAGGCCGGGGGCAAGTTCGAGATCGTCGGTCACGATATAGATTCCTCAACGGCCAAGAGGGCCTGCCAAATCGGGGCCATCGATAAGGCAGAATGGAACCTCGTCTCCGCCGTGGAGGGCGCCAATCTGGTGATCATCTCCATCCCCGTTCTAGCGGTGAAAGAGACCATGCAGGCGATAGCCGACTATCTAGAGGAAGGGGTAATAGTCACCGACACGACCACCACCAAGGAGAAAGTTTTGAGGTGGGCGAATGAGTTCTTGCCCCCGACGGCCCATTTCATCGGCGGCGACCCCATCGTTGACGAGGAGAAAACCGGGATCCAGGCCGCTAGGGCGGACCTCTTCCATGGGGCTACCTATTGCTTGATCCCCTCGTCCAGGGCCCACCCCAAAGCCGTGGAATTTATGGACAATCTGGTGCGAGCCTTGGGAGCCAACCCCTTCTATCTGGAGCCGGCGGAGCACGATGGTCAGATGGCTGTGGCCGAGCACCTACCTTATCTTTTGGCCGCGGCGCTGTTCCGGATGGCCTCCCGGGCACCCGCTTGGCAGGATATGACTAAACTCGTCTCCCATAACTTCGAGCGGGTCACCCAGTTCCCCTCCTCGGAACCAGATACCTATCGCGACATCTGTCTCACTAACGTAGATAACCTATGTCGCTCCATCGATCTCTTCATCGAAAGGCTCAAGGAGATAAGGGGGCTCCTCGTGGAGGAAGATGCCGAAGGGTTAGAAGAGCTCTTCTCCGATCCCACTTCGGCCCGTCGCACCTGGCTGGAAGGGAGGAGAGCCGACTTCGAGGCCTTGCAGGCGGCCTTGGACCAGGTTCGAGGATGGGGCGGATTCCTGGGTCCTATCTTGCCTCGAAGGCGAGGGCCCAAGGAGTAACCCCTTTGCCTCTCCGAGATCGTCATGGTAGACTATTAGACCAGGAGGTGAGGTGCGGGTTCTCTTTGTAATGCAACAGATAGATTACGAACCTCATGGCATAATGCATCTCTCTAGCGCGCTGAAGGCCGCAGGCCACGAGGTAGCCTTGGCGGTGGACGCTTTAGAGGATCCGGTGCGGGTGGCCAAGGAGTTCCAACCGGGGATCATCGGCTATAGCGTGATCACCGGCTCCCACCGTTATTACTACCAGTTGAACCGACGACTCAAGGGGGAGGTCGATTTCTTCTCCGCTTTCGGGGGGCCTCACCCCACCTTCTTCCCGGAGATGATAGAGGAGGAAGAGGTAGACGGAATCTGCATCGGGGAGGGCGATGGGGCGATAGTCGACCTGGCCAACGCCCTGGATGAGGGGAGGCTCGACCCCTCTATCCCCAACTGGTGGTTCAAGGTGAACGGGAAGGTGATCAAGAACCCTGTACGCCCTTTGGTGCACGACTTAGACAGTTTGCCTCTCCCAGATAGGGGGCTCGTCTACTCCAAAGACGCTATCTCCCGCCACAGCAAGATAAAACATTTCATCAGCGGGCGGGGTTGCCCTTACAACTGTACCTACTGCTTCAACCACGCCTTCTCAGAGATCTACAAGGGGAAAGGGAAGCGGTTCCGCCAACGAAGCGTAGACAATGTGATAGAAGAGTTGCGCCAGGTAGAGGAGACCTATCCCCTTGAGTTCGTCATATTCGTGGACGACACCTTCGTCCTCTCCAAGGGATGGCTAGAGGAGTTCGCAGAAGAATACCCCAAAGAGATAGGCCTCCCCTTCTTCTGCAATACTCGGGCCAACCTGGTCACAGAGGAGCAGGTTCGTTTGCTCAAGAAGGCAGGGGCTTTCTGCGTAGGTATGGGGATCGAGGCCGGGAACGACCGCATCCGGAACGAACTTCTGAAGCGAAACATGAGCCGGGAACAGATCCTCAACGCCTGCCGTCTCCTCCACGAGGGAGGGCTGAACTTCACCACCACCAACATGCTGGCTCTACCTACCAGCAACCTGGAAGACGATTTCGAGACTGTACAACTAAACATCGAGTGTCGGCCGGTCTACGCCCACGCCTTCCTCTTCCAGCCTTACCCCAAGACGGAGTTGGGAGAGTTCACCCGGGATGAGGGATGGATGGCGGGCACCCTGGACGATATGAGCGACATCATGTGGGATAGAAGCGTCCTCAACTTCGAAGAGAACGAGAAACGTCAGATGGAGAACTTGCAACGTTTCTTCGCCATCGCTGTGGAATGGCCCCGCCTCCTACCTCTCATCCGTTTTCTGATCAAACTACCTAAGAACAGGCTCTTCTGGCTGATCAACAAACTCTGGAAGGGGTACGCCTTGGGGACCAGAGTCCATCCCGCTCGTCTCTCCCTGCGGGGTTATATCGAGATCGTGCGCCACTACATGCGCATCAAATCCTAGCATGCATACCCTCTTCATCTTTAAAGAGATAGATAACGAACCTCACGGAGTATTACACCTCTCCAGCATCCTCAAGAAGGTTGGCCATCGGGTGAGCATGGTAGTGGCCACCGAAGAAGACCCCATAGAGGCAGCCCTCCGCCTGAAGCCAGACCTGGTAGGCTACAGCGTCTACACCGGGACTCAGCGCTACTACCTGGAATTGAACCGGCGCCTCCGGGTCCAACTGCCCGTCTTCTCCATCTTCGGAGGCCCCCACCCCACTTTCTTCCCAGAGATGATCGAGGAGGAAGGAGTGGATGGTCTCTGTCGAGGGGAGGGGGAGTACGCCACCCTCGACCTCCTTAACGCTCTGAGGGCCCATGAGCCCTTCGAAAGGATCCCCAACTGGTGGTTCAAAACAGAGGGACGCATCATTAAGAACCCCCTGCGTCCCCTGATCAACGATCTGGACCAACTCCCCTTTGCTGATCGGGAACTCCTCTATCAAGCCCGGCCCGCCAGCCGGGAGAACAAGGTGAAACCTTTCATCACCGGACGGGGCTGTCCATATAACTGCACCTTCTGCTTCAACAAGGCCTATTCGGACCTCTATAAGGGCGCCGGCCTCCGCACCAGGCGGCGCAGTGTGGACAACGTCATCGCCGAGATAGAGGAGGTGCGGGAAAGGTATCCCCTGCAGTTCATCACCTTCATGGATGACACCTTCATCTTGAACATAAGGTGGCTGCGGGAGTTCGCAGAGAAGTATAAGGCACAGATAGGCCTCCCCTTTTGGTGCCAGGTGCGAGCGGATCTAGTGACCGAGGAGAAGATATCTCTCTTCAAAGATGCGGGCTGTGTTAGCATCAGTTTCGGGCTGGAGACAGCCAACGACCACCTGCGGAACGTGGTATTGAACCGTCATATGAGCAAGGAGGATATCTTGAAGGCCTCCCGAATCTTGAGGGAGCAAGACATCGCCTTCATGACCAACAACATGCTAGGGCTGCCCAAGGGAGGCCTAGCCGAGGATCTCGAGACCCTAAAGCTCAACCTCCAGTGCCGCCCTTCTTACGCCAACGTCTTCCTCTACCAACCCTACCCCAAGACGGAACTGGGGGAGATGACCTTCAGGGGAGGGCTCATGGAGGGCACCTTCGACGACTTGAGCGGTTCGGTGAGCGATAACACCGTAATCAAGTTCAAGGGTCCTCTGGAGAAGCGAGAGATCGAGAACCTGCAGAAGATCTTCGCCGTAGTCGTCGAGTTCCCCTTCCTCCTGCCCTTGGTCAAACCCCTCATCAGGCTGCCGAGGAACCCACTCTATTGGCTCATCTATAAAATATGGAAAGGTTACGCCCTGAAGACCCGATTGTACCCCCATAGACTGACTCCCAAGGAGTACATACGTACTTTGATCCGATATATGCGTATCAGGAGCCAATAAGATGCTAACCAACCCTCCTCAAAGGGCGGGGAGGAGATCCTGTGGGAACCCAAGAGCATGCCACGAATCGAAGTTCGACCCAGACTTCTGATGGGGGGAGCGGTGCTTTTGGGCGCGCTCCTCCTCTACCTAGTCACGCTCGATAACGGCTTAACGCCAGGAGAACTCCAAGGCGGCGACTTGATTACCCATCATCACGCTCAAGCGGAACTACGGCTCGCCAACGCTCCCGGCTACCCCCTCTATACTCTCCTGGGCTGGGCCTGGTTCCAAATGGGGAGGCTCGTCTTCTCCTCCCTACTTAACCCTATAGAGATCCTCTCCCTCTTTTCCACCATCTGGGGCCTGGGAGCCCTTCTCGTATTCTATCTCCTCCTCTTAGAGGTAACCGAGGGAAACTGGATCATCTCCGGCTCCTGCACCCTCCTCTATGCTACCACTTACTTCTTCTGGTACTATAGCGTCACCAGCGAGGAGTACACCGCCGGCGTCCTCCAGAGCTTCCTCATGATCCTTTTGGCCTACCGTTGGGAGAGGAGCCGAAAAGATAACTACCTTCTGGGGATAGCCTTCCTAGTTGGTTTGGCCTTGGCCAACCTGGTTACCGTGCTCTTGGCCCTGCCACCCCTCCTTCTCTTCATCCTCCGCCTTCAACCGGAGATCCTTCGCCGGAGAGAGCTCCTAGCCAAATCGGCGCTACTGCTCTTCTTCCCTCTTCTCAGTTACATATATGTATATCTCCAAGGGAGATGGCATCCTGAGTGGCGAGGGGTAGGCGAATGGCCCTCTGCCTGGGCTTGGTTCCTCCACTTCCTCTCCACCAGCCAAGGGCGAAGCGAACTCACTTGGTCTCTGGGAGGTATCCCGCTGGAGGTGCCGAGGGTCATCGTGGTGGAGTTGACCTTGCCGGTGCTCCTCTTAGGAGTAGGAGGGATCGCTCTCCTCGGCCGGCGTCGTGGGGGACTGCTCTACGGGGTCTTACTCTTTTACGCCCTCTTCACCTATGTCGATCGTTTCGGCAACTGGTTCCAGGTGGTGATGCCGGCCTACCCTCTCATCGTGTTGGGCATGGCCGTTCTGGCGCACAGGCTCTTCCGACCATCGCCTAACTGGGCCAGGGGCCTGCTTATCCTCGCCCTGGCGCTCTTAGTAACAAATAGGCTTGGGGTGAACTTCCCCCGAGCGGATCAGCGGGATAGACCAGAAGACAGAGGGTTAGACCCCGGCTGGGCGATTCTAAAGGACGAACCCCCCTTGGGGGCCACCATCGGGGGGGGATACGAGGAGATCTTGGCTTTGGAATACCTAAAGGGTGTCTGGGGAGAGAGGCGAGATATAGAGATGGTGGAGCCGGAAGGGTTCGAGAAGGCCTTCTATGAGGAAGGAGAGCGCCTCTTCCTCACCAAGGAAGGGGTAAATTTGGTCCTTCCCCATCTCGTCGCTTTTCCCCATCTCTCATCGGAGGGGCTAACCCTCATACGGGTGTGTAAGGAAGCGAACTTCATACCTCCCCCCACCTCCCACCTCTTAAAGGCAGATTATGGAGGAGAGTTACGCTTATGGGGCTACGATCTTTTCCCCTCGGAGGAAGGGTTGCATCTGGCCCTCTACTGGCAAGCGATAGAGAAAATGGAGAGCGATTACTCCATCTCCGTCCGTCCCACGAGGGACGGGGAACCGCTCTTCGTAGGAGAAGAGTTGCTCCAAGAGGACCACGTTCACCCCGTATGGGGCCTCTACCCTACCTCTCGCTGGCTCCCCGGTGAGGTAGTCCGCGATGACTACCTAATGCCGAACCAGCCAGCCTACGATGGATTGATGGTCCTCGTTTACCTTCACACCGACGAAGGGTTTGAAAACCTGGGCACTTTTACTTTTGCTTTGGAGTAGAGGTTGGCTGATATCAAAAGCATCGATAGGGTTAGAGCGATCCTCGATCCTGGAACCCTGGTGGTTCTTCTTTCGATACCGGCTGTTTTTCCTCTCCTAAATGAGGACTTTTTTATCTCCCACGATGGTCTCTTCCACCTCTACCGTCTGGCGGCACTGGATAGGGCCCTTCGCCAGGGCGTCATCTATCCCCGCTGGTTTCCGGATTTCGCCTACGGCTACGGCCATCCGGTCCTAAACTACTATAGCCCTTTGGCCTACTACGTAGGGCAGATTTTCCACCTCCTAGGGGCCGGCTATATACTCTCCACTAGGCTCACCTTCCTGGCCGGCTTTCTCCTCGCCGGGTTGGCCATCTACCTCCTGGCCCGTGACCTCCTGGGACGATTTCCCGCCCTAGTCGCGGCTGTGGCCTATACCTATGCTCCCTATCATCTGGCAGACACATACCTGCGAGGGGCCTTGGCCGAATCACTCGCCTTCCTCTTCATGCCCCTGGCCCTTTGGGCGATAGGCAGGCTCTTCAGCCAAAAGGAGGTCGCCTACGCCCTCGTCGCCGCCTTGGCCTATGGAGGGCTTATCCTCACTCACAACCTTACAGCCCTCATCTTCGCCCCCCTGTTTCTAGCCTACGCGCTCCTCCGGGCATTGATCGGTAGGGAGTTTAGATCCCTGGCTTTGGTTGGGCTCGCCCTTCTCCTGGCCTTGGGCCTCACGGCTTTCTACTGGCTCCCCGCTTTGACAGAAGCGCCATGGGTAGGGCTGGCCGCGGGCTTCGCCTCCACTGGCTATCGAGACCATCTGACCAGTTTGAGGGAGAGCATCTCCCCCTTCCTTCTCTACCGCTATTTCCCCAACCAGGCGGTAAAGGCCGAACACCCTCTCGGCCTGATTCACGTTTTTCTGCTCCTCGTCTCCATGGTTGCCGTTTTCCGCCTGGCCAGGATAGGGCAGAAGAGAACATGGTGGCAGATGGCCCTCTTCCTCTTAGTAGCCGCCCTCTCCTTCTTCATGACCCTCACCTACTCCCTCCCTCTATGGAAACTTCTAGAGCCCCTTCTGGCCCCCCTCCAATATCCCTGGCGGTTCATGGGGGTGGCCTCTTTAGGGGTGGCCTTCTTGGCCGGAGGGGTTACTTTCTGGGCTAAGGAAGAAAGGGAAGGGGGCTTCTGGGGTTATCCTTTAGGGCTTTCCTTGATGGCCTTATCGGTTATCTCCGGCCTGGCCCATCTACCTCTAGAGAACCTAGAGATGGCGGAGACGGAGGTAACCGTGGCTCGTATGTGGGAGGAGGATTTTGCTCACCGTCAGATCGGGACTACTTGGACAGCGGAGTATTTACCTATCTGGGTGAGGGCCGACCGTTCCGAGATCTCCCTGCCCCCTTCAACCCCCAAGGCCCTAGATCCAAGGGGTTTCGAGGTTCAAAAGGTAGTGGTCATCCAGGAAGGGTATCTCTGGCACGAACTGGAGGTGAAAAGCGCGAGAGGCACAACCCTCCGTTTTCATACCTTCTATTTTCCCGGTTGGCAAGGTTACGCGGATAAGAAAAAGGTCGATACCTACCCCTCGGGAGAGTTTGGACTGGTGACCGTAGAGGTGCCCGCTGGAGAGCACAAAATCCTCCTCCGCTTCGAGGAGACGAGAGAGCGAAAAGTGGCCAATGCGTTCTCCCTGGCAACCTCTATCTTGCTCGTAGTTGCTTTGTTAAAATACGGTCCAAAAAGGTATCTCGTCATCGTCTTTTCGATCGTACTTTTATTAGGAGGGCTCCTAGCCTGGCACCTTCGACCCTTCGGTTTCGTTACCCGACCCATCGAAC
>JBHIDN010000033.1:0-8869 GCA_046760125.1 Anaerolineae bacterium | reverse complement strand
AAAGCCTGGTTACCATCAGGGCGTCGGCGAGGGGCTCAAGGGAGGGGTAGGGGTGACCACGATGGGGGTGGGCGTGGGTGGAGGGGGTGGCGGCGAGATAGAGCAGATGTAACTGGTAGCCATGCTGATGGCCACTAAAAGACCTAGGATGACGAAGATTATCTGCCCTCTAGGGCGCTTTTGACGCTTCTTCCGTGCCACTTCTATTACTCCCAAAGCAATTATACTACGACTCTTATCCCAGGACAAATGTTGACATCCTGTCTCCCATGTGATATATGATTAAGTAGAGTGTATTTTGCATATTTGCCAAGGAGAAGCTGATGAGAGAGAAAGTGGAGAAAGCGTTAGAGGGCATCAGGCCTTATCTCCAATTCGACGGCGGAGACATCGAACTCCTAGAGGTCACCGACGACGGGGTTGTACGGGTTCGGCTGCTGGGAGCCTGCGGCGGCTGCCCCTTCTCCCAATACACCATGCAGATGAGCGTGGAGAAGCGGCTCAAAGAAGAGGTGCCCGGGGTTAAGAAGGTCGAGGCGATATCCTAGAAGCAGGAAGAGCAAAAGGTGATGACTAAGGAGGAGCGGATTCGGGCTGCCTTTAAGAGAGAGCCTGTGGATCGGGTCCCCATTGCCCTATGGCGCCATTTCCCCGGTGATGATCAAAACCCCGAAAGCCTGGCCCAGGCCACCTTGGCCTTCCAGGAGCGTTTCGACTTCGATTTCATCAAAGTGAGCCCCTCTAACGCCTTCTGCGCCGCGGATTGGGGTTCCAAGACCATATACCGAGGCCACGAGAACGGTACACGAGAATATATCGAATATGCCATCAAGGAGGCTAAGGGTTGGCAGAGGCTAAAACCCCTCGATGTAACCAGAGGGGTTTTAGGAGAGCAATTGGAGTGCCTTCGCCTCCTTCAGCGAGAGATCGGGGGGCGAATCCCCTTCATCCAGACGGTCTTCAACCCCCTGATGGTGGCCAAATATCTAGCCGGCCCAGGCTTCATCGTTCATCTACGTCGCTACCCCCAGGAGTTCAAGAGAGCCCTTTCGGTCATAGGGGAGACCATGAGCGACTTTGCCAGAGAGGCGATCAGAGCCAGGGCCGACGGCATCTTTCTAGCGGTCCAGCACGCCTCTTACGACCTCCTCAGCGAAGGCGAATACCGCGAATTCGGCATCCCCTACGACCTCCAGGTGCTGGAAGCCGCCTCAGATGGCTGGTTCAACCTCCTCCATATCCACGGCGAAAATATCATATTCGACCTCTTATCTGACTATCCCGTCCAAGCGGTCAACTGGCACACGCGAACTGCATCGCCTACTCTAAAGGAAGCCCAAAGCCGCTTCTCAGGGGCTCTAGTGGGGGGCCTGGGGCGGCATCATCTCGTTTGCGGGAGCCCTGAGGATGTGCAGGCCCAAGTGAAAGAGGCCATCGCCCAAACCGAAGGACGAGGGCTCATCCTAGGCGCTGGCTGTGTCGTCCCCATCACCGCTCCCGAGATAAACATAAAAGCGGCTAGAGAAGCGGTCAAACTGTCCCATCGAGTTTAGATAGGTGGTTATTGAAAAGTGGTATGATCGATTTTCGCTTCCCAAGAGGGGACAAGAAGGCGCTTCTATCCTAGGAGAATCGCTAGGAGGAGAGCATCACAGGCCTCAGCGGAGAGTCGCACCAAAGTCGATCTCCCCTGAATAGAGACCAGGCTATTTTAGGAGTTTTATTGGCGCACCACAAGGACGGGACGTTTTACCCGATTCACGACGCTCCGGGCCACATCGCCCCAAAAATAGTTGACCAGCGGACCTCGGACGCGGGAGGAACCTAGGACGACCAAATCGAAATCCCCCTTCTGAGCCTCGCGCTGGATCTCCTCCTCGGGCACCCCGTGTCGCAGTTTGAGTTCCCCTTTGACGCTGTGAGACTCCAGGATCTCCGCTCCGCGCTTCAGATGCTTGGCCTGCGGTGTATCAGCCTGAAGGAATTCTACTAGGCGCTCCTCTATCTCCTCCAGTCCCGTATACATCGCGGGAACAGGAGCTGTGACATGGAGGAGGGTCACCCGGGCCCCGGTCGCCTCCGCGATCTGGGTGCCCATCTCGATGGCCGGCTCCGCGTAGGCCTTCCCCCCGCTACAAACCAGGATTTTAGAAAGAGAAATTCGATCGCCCTTCACCACCAGGACCGAGCATCTGGCGTGAGTCAGGACCTGCACGGCGACGGAGCCCAACACGAACTCAGCCAAACTTGGTTTATCCTTGGCCCCGATCACCACCAAGTTATAGGCACCCTCTTCGGATTCCCGGAGTATCTCTTCTGAGGGAGAGCCGGTGCGGATCAGGGTGGCGATGGCCAGACCCGCCAACATCTCCTTCGCCCGGTCGAGGGTCTTTTCAGCCTTCTCCCTATCCTCATTGGCCGCCATGACGGTCAAAACTGTCACCTCACCCCCAAGCACCTCGGCTACCAGACGGCCGAAACGAAGGGTAGGCTCGGCGTAAGGCAAACCTGCGATGCAGATCAGGATCTTCATGTCGCTTTCCTTGTCATCTAAGGGTCACCCGGCCACCCCACCTCCCAGGAGACGATACAAGACCAACGCCGCACCGATGAAAGGGAGGAAGGAGAAAGCGAGACGGATCTTGGGGCCACCGACAAAACGGGTGGAAACCGCCCCGATCTGGGCGCCGATAGCGGCACCGGTCTGCATCACCAGGGCGATCAGGATATCCACGTTCCCCTTGAAAGCGTGGGTCAGGGTTCCATAACCGGCTGAGATCACCACCTCAAAGAGGTCCGTGCCTATGGCCACGTGGGTGGGAACCCCGAGAAAGTAGATGAGGGCAGGGAGGCGCATGTAACCCGCTCCCCCGCCCAACAACCCACCGAAAAACCCGGTGACGACCCCCACAAGCAGGATCGCCCAGAGGGAGATGGACTCGATGCCCGAGTTCGGAAGGCGGACCAGGGGGGGGATGCGGATGGCACGGACGCGACGGGTGATACTCTTGAAGCCTAGGGCATCCTTGGCCGCGATCTTCTCCGTCCGCATCATCACTATGCTTCGCCTTGCCTCCCAGCCGGTGAAGAGGGAGATGGTGGTGAGGATAACGATGTAGAGGACCCCGATCACCATCTCGGCCGCCTCTTTGGCCTTGAGAAACTCGACCACCTGGGCTCCCATTTCCACGCCCACCATCGTCGCCAACACCATCAGCAAGCCTAACTTGATGTCTACGTGGCCCAGGGCCCGATGTCGCTTGGCGGCCACAACGGATTTGCCCACGATGTGAGCCAGGTCCGTGCCCACCACAAAGTTCATGGGGACGCCCACGAAGAACATCGCGGGGCCGGCGATGAAACTTCCCCCCACGCCGAAAAACCCTCCCATAATCCCGACCAGGAAGCCGATGGCGGCCAGTATCAGGGGGTGGATGACCACATCCGCCAAGGGAAAATACATCGCCTACCTCAGCCGTTCCAGAGCCAACCGCTCAAGCATAAAGGAGGTGATGGCTTCCAGGACCACTGCTTGGACTAGGATCAACCCCAGGCCCAGAACCCCGTAGAGGGTCAGGTTGGTATGGAACAAGGCGTTCAGTGGGTCCGCCAGGAAGCGCAAGACGACCAAGAAATAACCGATGACCAAGACAGCATAGACCAAAAGTTCGATGACAAAGTTACGGATCAGAATCCGCATTTGGCTTTCTTTCATCTCCGCCTCCTCGACGTGATTCGAACCTTACGAGATACAAACTAAAACATGTCGAAGCGACACTAGAGACACCCTACCACACTCCTCCTCCCCCGTCAAGATGCCGTATACAGCAAAATTCAACGGCTCACCACCTCTACTTCTTCCAGGGTTACGCTATCGCCTACCCCGTTCCCGGCTCCATCATAGACCGGCAACCGCTTCCCGCTCACCGGCTCGTACATCCCCACGAGCAACCTATACCGACCTGGCGGCGCACCGGAGGCGATGGAGATATCGTAACGATCGGTAATCACTTCCCCAGTCATCCAGCTGGTAGTGGGCAGACTTCCCTCTCCAGGGACGCTATCCCGCTGCCCCTGGAGATCTCTCTCCTCGTCCAGGAGATGGATAAAAACGGTATAGGAGGTCTCCATCGTGGACAGGGCTTGCCAATATAAGGTGAGATGTAACGAGCCACCCGATTCCACCTCCATAGGCTCTAGGTCGTAGCCCAGAAGCCTCACTACCTCCCCCCATCGGAAGTCTAAAGGGTGCTCGATGGGAGGCAAGGCGAAAGACCTCTCTCGCCCCTTCACCTCTACGGTGCCCAGATCGAAGGTAGAGCCTAAAGGCAAGAGCCAATAGAGCCTGGAAAGAGGTTTTTCCCCTTTCAGCACCTGCATGCGCAAGCGGTAGCGACCGTCGGGCAAATCGGCGGGGACAAGCAGAGTCTGCCACTGACGTACCAGTTGGCCTCGCTCCCAGATGGGGCTAGGGTATTCTCCGCCCAAGACGAGGACTCTTTCTCCCCACCTGCACCCGGATTCGTCTTGGAACCAAAGGGAAAGGGAGCACCCTCCAAGGTCGCCGAGGCCCTGCCAGAGAAAAGTGAGCGGAACGCTATCCCCTGGCCTAAACTCCTCTCCCACCAGGCTGTAACCCACTAACCGGAGCCGGTTCCCGAAGTTGGCCCTGGTCACTTCTCTCACCCCCAGGGAGGCCACACCTGGCAAGTCGAACGACTTGGGCAAGACGACCTTGCCCAGTTGGGCCCTTCCTACTTCCTCTAAGGTCTGGGGTCGGTACAACACCACCTCTAAAGAGTATTCTCCCGGAGGCACCCCCACCAGCACGGGCAGGTCATAAGAATCAACGATCGTTTCCCCCGGCTGCCAGGCGTCAGGGGGATAGGCATCATGAACAGGAGAAGAATCGACCTGGCCCGCCAGATGCCCCGCGGAATCCACCAAGCGCAAGGAAACCAAAAACTCCTCTGTTTCCGCCAGGGCCTGCCAATAGAGGTTAACCCGCACCCACATACGGGAATGAGACTCCCGAAATGTAGAGTCGTACCCCAGAAGAAGCAAAAAGTCCCCGAAAGAGATATTACTATCTACTTGAGGGCTAACCGCTATCTTCGCTGGCCTCTCCCGCACCCGAATCAGGGGGCCCAAGGCCGAAAGGTGCCACCTCTCTTCCGCCCCAGGGAGGGGGCGGGTAAGATAGACGGGATGGCCGGCCGCCAGTTGCCCCTCCACCGTCTCCAGCCGAGTAGCCTCCTCATCCGCCGCTACGGTCGTTATCTCCGGCCGCAACCCTTCCGTCTCTTGGAAGTAACGCAAAAGCGTCATCTCCCCTAGGATGCCCACGACGACCGCGTCCTCCTCCCGGGGCTGGGATAAGATGTCGATACCGTAATCATGGGCTTCCCACCCTTTGCTCAGATTGACGAGGTCGTAGTTCCCACCCCAAAGATAGAGGGGCAAGAGCCCGCTCAAGACAAGAAAGGCTGCGTAAGCGGACCTAGGGACCCCCTTCAAAGACGAAAACCGCCCCCAGAGAGCCATCACCCCTTGCCATAGAAGGGCCAAGCCGCCACCGAGGAAGCAGGCCCATAGCAAAAAGAGGGGTATGAAGAAGACCTCGATGTCCGACACCCGATAGCCAAGAAGGAAAGCGAAGTTGGCCACTCCAGCGAGGCCCAGGAGGAGCAGGACCTTGGGCCGGCGGGTAAACCAAAAGAGACCCAAGAGCCCCAGGGCCAAACCTACCAGGGTGAACTGTTGGCGGAAGAGGGTGAAGTAGAAAGCCAGGCCCCGGCTCTCGCCCAAGGGGTTCTCGGTTAAGAATACCCCGTAGCCGCCAGCGGTGACCTGCTTGATGAAGCCAGAGAGCGTGTTCACATAGGTGCCGTCAAGCGAAGAGGTGTAGACGCCCCGTATAGGGATATAGAGATAGAGAAGAAGCGGGGCCAGAAAAAGAGAGGCCAGCCTGGCCCACTCCCTGTCTCGCTTGAAGAGCCCTCTATCTACCCACAGGACGAAGGCGGCCATGGCCGGGGCCAAGAGCAGCATGGTGCGGTGATGGGTCAGGCTGAGACCGTAGGCCAAAGCCAGAGGGCGGAGGCTGGCTCCTTTGTCCTCCTCTACGGCTTCCTTCCAACGAAGGAGCAAGAACAAAGTGAGGGCCACGAACATGCTATTAAGGGTATAGACCTCGGCGATGACCGCTTGGGACCAAAAGACCGGAGAGACGGCAAAGACCAAGGCCCCGAGAAGGGCAGGCAGCCGAAAGTTAAGGACCAGTCTCATCGTCAGGTAAAGTAAAGCCACCGTGAGGGCCCCAAAGAAAGCGGACATGAGGTTGACCCGATAGGCCACATCCCCCAGGGGGAGAAAGGTGAAGAGTTTGCCCAGAAGGGTATAGAGAGGGTAGCCGGTGGGGTGGGCGATGCCCAACTTGTAAGTGACCAGTTGAAACTCCAGGCTATCACAGAAGATACAAGCCACCGAGGGGGCCATCGTGCGAAGATAGAGGAGAAAGGCAGCCAGCCCCACCACACTGGCGTTCAATGGATCGGCCCTGGCTCCCACAAAACGCTCGACTCGTCCTGCCATCGAAGATCTGTTCTTCATAATTAGCATTTTACATTAACAGCCTGGCTAAGCCAAGAAGGGAAGAGAAAAGCCTTGCGGGGACAACAACTTGATGCTATGCTTGTTGTAGCCGTTGCCCTCGGCGGTTAACCCTCTTGGGTGCAAAGGCTCAGGGAGTGGTGGGGAAGGAGAGGAGGATATGAGCCAAGAGAGCGGGAGTGACCCTTGGGACGAGGTGCGGGGGTTACCATGGAGAGTGAAGGAATATCGGACGCCACCAGGAAAAGAACAGTCTTGGGAGACGACGCTGGACGAGATAGGGTGGCTAGTCCTCTGGCTTGCTGACGATGTACGGGACTTGCAGGTGAGTATCCATCTGGTGTTTGATAGCTACCTTATCGAGAACAAGAACATTTTAGCCAAGGTAGGGAAGCTAGACCCGGACGCCGCGTTTGAGGTTTTCGACCGCATTCGGGAGCATGTGGAGGGGAGGATTAAAGAGCAGTCCGCTGTGCAGAAACTGATTCTGAGGTTGTTGCAGAAGGTTCACCGTGAGGTGAGAGACGCACTGCAAGCGAGCCAGTCGGGTCTTGATGACTAGTCAGGCAGCCCAGGGAAGGGAGTGGTGGGGGAGGAGGCAAGGGTGAACGAATCCATTATCATTGGGTTGGTCGTCGGCGGGGGAGTGGCGGTAATCGGGGCTCTCATTGGACACTTTCTTCGATTGCGGGAGATGGACCGGCAATGGAAGAGGGAGAAGCAGAGGATGGAGGCTCTTTGGGCTGAGGAGGAGCGGAGGCGGAAGTCCGACCGTAGACGGGAAGTCTATGTATGAAGGAGACTTGAGGAGGGTGAGTGTGTGTGTCGATAGCGTTGTAGAGGCGACTACTGAGATGGAGATGTCGAGATACACGACTGAATTGGGGGACTGGAGACTGCGCTTTGAGTTAATGGCAAAACCTTATCCGATGATTGTGAAAGCTGCGGTGGTGGGAAAGTCACTAGACGACCAGGAGTTGGCAGAAAGATTTGACGAATTAACCGATGTTGTCGAGGAATGGATTCGTCTGGTTGATTTGAAGACTGGAAAGGCGGTGGAGGGAAAGGAAGAGGAATTACAGGAATTGTCAAACCAAGTGACCTCGGCGGCCGCTCAGGTAAAGCACCGAATAAGAGAGATTTTGGAGGAGGTTTGAGCATGTGGGGGTGATGCGCTCTGCGAAAGCAGGCCTCTTTTTGGGCCTCTGGCGGTCCTCCTAAAGTCATAGCCCTTCGGACTCAGAGCCTCTCTCCTTTTCGTGTTGCATCCTCTCTGCGAGCGCCGCCTTCTCTTCATAACCCCGTTTTCGTGCTTCCTCCGGCGTTAAGACCTCGCTACGGCCTCCACGGTACTGCACCAACACCCCCCAGGGGAATGCCCCCACGAACAGAGGGCGCTCTCTTTCACGAGCGAGGCCAAAGAGGAACTTAATGAGACTGGCCAAAATCCACCTCATAATATCATCCTCCTTCCCTCTCTGGGACCTCCCTAAACTCATAGCCCTTCCACCTCAAATCCTTTATCACCGTGTCGAACCAACGGGGATCATCGGGACTGATGAACTCGAAGCCGTCCCAAGCGACCTCCTCGTTTGAATCCCCTATCATCATCGGAGCCCCCACCTTCTCGTAGCGAGCGAGGAGAGCCTTCAGGGGCTCGGATGTGGCCTCGATTTGCCTCGTCTCCTCGATGATCCTGCCCACCACCTGGCCATCGGGGGAAATGACAAGGAAGCGGGTCATCTGCTCCCAGGCCCGCCGCAGAGCCACTCGCTGCTCTGGGTGGCGGTCGAAGAAGCCGAGCCAATAGGCATAATCAGGATGGTCGCAGTCAATCTCCTTCATCCCTTCGCTAATGAACCGCAAAGGCCCCTCCTCAGTAGTAGGCAGACGCATGGTTAGGCGGGCGGGGACTATAAGGGGTTCCCCCCTGGGGCGGCTCCACAGCCGTCTCTTGATAATCGACTGCAAGAGCAGCCTGAGCAGCGTTGCACCGAATCTCGTCACTTCATCCCCCTTTCTCCTCCAGCCCCTTCAGCATCTCTTGGATAGCCCTGCCCGCCTTGGGCGACCTCGGGAGCCAGGCGGTCAACGAACTTCAGACCCTCTCCAATAATATACCACAAGAGACCTAAACGGGCAGGTTTGCATACCTGCCCTACGTTAGCCTTTCCGAAAGTTCCTTCAAAATTCCCAGCGCCCTTTCCGCCCGCTTGACAACCCCCCTCCCTTCCGCTATACTATGCAGGTAAAGGGG
>JBHIDN010000032.1:0-9114 GCA_046760125.1 Anaerolineae bacterium | reverse complement strand
CTCTTTCAACCCCTGCCAGTAAAGGGTCACCTCAACTTCCCTCTTCGCTCCCTTTTTCCTTACAGTATCCTGTGGGACCGGCAGGCTATACCCCAAGAGCCTGATCTCATCCCCGAAGTTCACGCTCACCGGATATTCGATGCGGGGCTGGCTAGAGAAGCGCACATCAGCCGGCAAGGCGTAATGGTAGAGTTTCAGACCCCAGAAACCACCCTCGAAAGGCAGAAGTTTCCCCTCCTCTCCAAGCATCATGGTGAGAAAGCCGTTGGGATCTACCACCCCGTCCTGCCAGAGGAGGAGCCATACCCCTCCCTTCCCCGCCACTATCCGGTTCAAATCGTCGGCCACGCTGTAGTTGAGAACCCGTTCCGTAGAGAGGGTGGGCTCATCGGGGATGGGATACCAGTTCTCCTGGTCGTAGTAGTAGGTGAAGACGGGGAAGAGATGACCAGAGGTGAGGATGACCACCTCGTTATCCTGGATATGCGTCTGAATGTAGCGGGCTGCGCTGCGAAAATCGTCCTTAGTGAACTTGATATCGAAGTAGGCGTTAAAGTCGCTGTAGACCGAGGTGGCCACAAGGAAACAGAGAGAGACCAGACCCAAAGAGCAGGGCAACCACCGCCAACTTTTGCCCCTCTCCAGGAGGCCAGCCAGCCCTCCAGCCAGGATCAGAAAGAAAGCGGGCGAGGCAAGCATCAGGTAACGAGGGTGAAACTTGGGCCGCTGGTAGGAGACGAGAAAGAGAAGCAAAAGGGGGACAAAGAGGTAGAGAGCTAAAAAGAGGGCCTTTCCCACGGGATCCTGTAAGGAGAAAAGGGGAGACCAACCTTTTGCTAGAAGGCTGCTCCTGTGAATGACGATAGCCACGAGGCCGAAAAGGATGAAGGCCCCATAGACAGAGGCGATAGGCTGGGCCCTAGACTCTAGGACCGTGTGGCCGGTGCTGAAAAGGATGAGCGTTTTGCGGACGACTTCCGTGAAGACCAACTCCCCTTTCCAATAACTGACATCGGCGGCGTACCGCCGAAGCACGAACCCGCTCCAGGGAAGATAGGCGAGGGCCACACTCCCTTGCGAGAGCAGCCCCGCCAGGAGCGTATCGCCTTTCCGGTTCACAGCCCACCAAACCAGGAGGAAGAGCAAATGGAAGGCCAAAACGAAGAAAGCATAGAAGTGGGAGTAGACAGCCAAGATGTTGACAAAGATGTAGCCTCCCCATAGGAAGCCGGCCCTTCCTTCTAGCGCTCGAAGCAAGAGATAACTCGACAGGAGGCAGAGGAAGGTGACCAGGGTATACATCCTCGCCTCCTGGGAGTACCAGAGGTAGAGGGGAGAGATAGCCAAAAGCAAGGCGGCAAGGGAACCAGAAGCGGTGCCCAGGAGCCTTCTCCCCAAAGCGTAGATGAGGGGGACGGAGAGAAGGCCGAAGATCAGAGAAAAGAAGCGGAGAACGAACTCGCTATCTCCGAAGGGGCCAAGCCATAGATGGAGCAGATAATAATAAAGGGGAGGGTGGATATCCGATGCTGTGCGGGCCGTGATCTCGCCCAGGCTCATGCGAGCCAAATAGACGCTGAACCCCTCATCGTACCAAAGGCTTTGGTGATCCAGACGATAGAGACGCAGGAGGAAAGCCAGAAGAACTATTGACAAAAGCGCGACCTTGCTAAGGCCAAGCCTTTCCCCATTCACAGTTCAAAAATGATAGCACGGCAGAGTCCTTCTGGCAACTATTTACTTTTAGACAGAGTTGCCCTAGAATAGCATATTTAGATGCTCACTTATCAAGAGGCTCTAGACTATATCTACAGTTTCGTCGATTACGAGCGAACCATTCTGGAAGGCCCTCGCCGCTTCGATCTCTCGCGCATCACGGCCCTGCTGGAACTCTTAGGCCAGCCCCACCGGCGATACAAAGCGGTTCACATCGCGGGGACCAAAGGCAAAGGCTCCACCGCGGCCATGATAGAGTGCATCCTGCGGTCAGCGGGGTATAAGACCGGGCTCTTCACCTCCCCTCACCTCCATACCTATAGGGAGCGTATCCAGACCGGGGGACAACTTATAACCGAGAAGCAATTGGTAGCCCACGTAGAGCGGCTGATCCCCCTAGCGGAGCGGTTCTCAGGGCTCACCACCTTCGAGATCACTACCGCTCTGGCCTTCTCCTACTTTGCTCACGAGAAAGTGGAGTGGGCCATCTTGGAGACGGGGCTGGGCGGCCGCCTGGACGCCACCAACGTCATTGACCCGGCGGTGGTGGTCATCACCCTCATCGGATACGATCATGTGGATGTGCTGGGGCACAGGCTGAGCCAGATAGCGTTCGAGAAAGCGGGGATAATCAAGGAAGGAAGGCCAGTGGTCTCCGTGCCTCAGAGACCCACGGCTCTACGAGTCATCAAGCGGGCCTGCCGAGAACGGAAGGCACCCTTGACTCTGGTAGATCGTGATTGGACCTGGGCGAGGAAAGGCTTTGATCTGAAGGGGCAAAAACTCGACGTCTATTGTCACCAGAAGCCCGATGCGGGCTTTTCAAGCCTCTGCCGAGACTACGCCAACCTTTCCATACCCTTTCTGGGAGCCCATCAGTTAGTGAACACTACAACCGTCGTGGCTGCCGTGGCCGAACTGGCGAGGCAAGGGGTATCCCTCTCTCCCGAGAATGTAGCGGAAGGGTTAAAGACCACCTTCTGGCCAGGTCGGCTGGAGGTGCTTAACGAAGAGCCCCTGCTAGTGGTAGACGGAGCCCACAACCTAGAATCATCGCAAGCTCTGGCTAGAGCCCTAACTGAGTATCTACATTTCCAGCGACTGATCCTGATCTTCGGTGCCTTGCATGGCCATGACTTCAAAGCCATGTTAAGACAACTCTTGCCACTGGTAGATCGAGTTTTCGTGACCCGGTCTCTTCACCCTCGGGCTATCGACGCCCAGATCCTGGCTCAGCAAGTCAACGCTCTGGGCTACCGTTGCCAGACGGAACCCCAGGTCGATAAGGCCCTCTGGAAGGCTCTGAGCCAGGCTGAGAAAGCCGACCTGGTGTGCGCTACCGGCTCCCTCTCCGTAGCGGCCGAGGTCCGGGCCGCCTGGCTGGAAAGCCAGGGGATAAGTTTCGAGCGGGACCCGCCCCTGCCCTGATCCAGGGCTTAACAAAATTTCTGGAAGGAGGGGTCAATGTACTACGTATCTGTTCGTCGCCATTTCAATGCCGCTCATGGTCTGCGCGGCGATGAGGGGAAATGCGAGAAGTTCCACGGCCATCGCTTTGAGGTGGTCGCCCGGGTGGCTGCTAGCCAACTAGACCGCTTAGGCATGGCCTATGATTTCAGAGTCCTCAAGAAGGACTTGGACCCTATCATCGACCGGCTCGATCATACCAACCTCAACGAGACTCCCCCCTTCGACGAGATCAACCCCAGTTCCGAGAACATCGCCCGTTTCATCTACGATGAACTCAAAAAGAACCTTAAGGTGGGCTTGGAGTCGGTCGAGGTCTGGGAGTCGCCGGACGCTTGGGTCACTTACCGAAGGTAGTCATTCTCGAAGAGATACAGGAGACTCGATGGAGGAACTGACAGAAAAGATTTTGAAGGAAGGAAAGAACCTGGGTGGTGGCATCCTTATGGTAAATACATTCTTGAACCATCAGATCGATTCCCATCTCATGGTGATTGCCGGCCGGGAGATAGCCGATCGGTTCTGGCACTATCACCCCACCAAGGTCCTCACCGCCGAGATATCGGGCATCGCCCCAGCCGTGCAAGCGGGAGTCTTTCTGGGGGTGCCTGTGGTCTTCGCCCGCCGTGTCAAATCGATCACCATGCCCGATGAGATCTACATGCGCACCGTTCCTTCCCATACCAAAGGGGGAAGCGCCGATCTGATAGTAGCCGCCGAGATGATCAGCCCCCAAGATCGTATCCTCATCGTGGACGACTTCCTGGCCACAGGACAAACTATCGAGGCGCTGGCCAGCATAGTTGAAGAGGCAGGAGCGAAACTGGTAGGGATAGGCGCGGTCATCGAGAAATCCTTCGAGGGTGGCCGAAAACGGCTGACCCCCCTGGAGGTCCCCATCGAGGCCCTGGCTATCGTGGAGAAGATGGAAGGGGACCAGATCGTACTGAAATGACCCCCTCTCCCCAAGGCTCTTACCCACCGGCCAGCATCTTCAAGAGGTTTTCTAGCCTCTTGGGCCATGCTTCGTCCTGGAGCGAGAAAGGCATCGTCACCCGGTTTCCTTGTTTCCACGCCCCCCGGGGCAGAACCATCTCCTTCTCCCGGGCCAACTCGATGATGATCCGGCCCTTACCCGTGGATATGGCCTGCACCTCCCCTTCCCAGCCCAGGATACGCAGCCGCAGGAGATAGAGAAGGTTCTCCGCTGCTTGTGGGAGAGAACCAAAGCGATCCCGAAGTTCCTCCCTCATCTCCTCCACTTCGTGGATGGTGGTGAGACCTGCCAACCGGCGATAGAGGCCCAGCCGCAGGGACTCATCCTCAACATACCCTTCAGGGAGGCGAGCCTCCAAAGGGAGATCTATGGAAGGCCACAAAAAGGGAACGGTCGAGGGCTCAAGGCTCCTCTTCACCAAGGCCCCTTCTTCGATCTCTCGCCCCTCCTTTCCCCCGGGATCCTTCATGGATAGGGCCCGCACCGCCTGGGCCAGAAGCCGACAGTAGAGATCGAAACCCACCGCGCTTATATGTCCATGCTGCCTGCTCCCCAGAATATCCCCCGCCCCCCTGATCTCCAAGTCTCTCAGGGCGATCCTGAACCCCGAACCCAACTCGCTAGCCTCCTGGATAGTTTGAAGTCTCCGCCTGGCCTCCTCGCTAAGGTACCCTTCGTCATATAGAAAATAGGCGTAGGCACGGGAGGAACTCCTGCCCACCCGGCCCCGCAACTGGTAGAGTTGGGCCAGCCCAAACCTATCAGCCCGGTTGACGATAAGAGTATTTACGTTGGGGATATCTATGCCGTTCTCGATGATGGAGGTGCAGACCAAGATGTCGTACTGACCATCGGCGAACTCCAGCATGGTGCGGGCCAGTTCCCTCTCATCCATCTGTCCGTGGGCGATGGCTACGGTAGCCTCTGGCACGATCCTCACCAGCCGTTTAGCCATCTGGCGAATGCCTCGCACGCGGTTGTGAACAAAATAGACCTGTCCCCCTCGATCCAACTCCCTGAGCACAGCCCGCCGGATGAGAGACTCATCGTAGGGAGAGACCTGGGTCACCACGGGAAGCCTCTCTTCCGGAGGGGTGTCGATGGTGCTCATATCCCGCACCCCGGTCAAAGACATATACAGAGTCCTGGGTATAGGGGTGGCGGTCAAGGTCAAGACGTCGACCTCATGGCGCATCTCTTTGAGCCGCTCCTTGTGAGCCACACCGAACCGCTGCTCCTCGTCGATGATCAATAGTCCCAGATCCCGGAAGACCACATCCTGAGAGAGAAGGCGGTGGGTGCCGATGACGATCTCCAGGCTCCCCTCCCTGAGACGACGAAGGATGGCCGCCTGCTCCCGCGGGGAGCGGAAGCGGGAGAGCATATCCACCTCCACCGGGAAGGGGCGCAGACGACGAGTGAAAGTCCGATAATGCTGCTGGGCTAGGACGGTGGTAGGTACCAATATAGCCACCTGCTTCCCATCCATCACCGCCTTAAAGGCCGCCCGCAAGGCTACCTCCGTCTTCCCGTACCCCACATCGCCACAGATGAGCCGATCCATGGGCCTTGACTTCTCCATATCGGCCTTGGTCTCCTCCAGGGCCTTCAGTTGGTCCTCCGTCTCCACGTAGGGGAAGGAGGCTTCTAGATCCCTTTGCCAAGGGGTATCTGGGGAGAAAGCATGGCCTTCCACCACCTCTCTGAGGGAGTAGAGTGCCAGGAGTTCCTGGGCGATGTCTTCCACCGCTCGCTTGGCCCGAGCCTTGACGCGAGCCCAATCGGTGGTCCCCAGACGGTCGATCCGCGGCGGTCTATCCTGGGCTCCTACGTATCTCGAGAGGCGATCCGCCTGGTAGGTGGGCACATAGAGGCTGTCCCCCGCCGCATACCCCACATGTAGATATTCACTCTCGAAGCCATCGGTGGCCAGGGTGACCAGCCCTTTGAAGACGCCGATACCATGGTCGATATGCACCACATAGTCGCCCTCCCTCACATCAGCAAAGAAACTCTCCCTTGCCCAAGGCCTGGGCCGGGCAAGGCGACGAGGCTTCGGCTTCGCCCAGCCGAAGATCTCAGCATCGGTAAGGAGGACCAAATGGCCCTTAATCTGCCACCCTCGACTCAAGCCCCCCTGAACCAGAATCACGGCTCCAGGGGGAGGAGTCTCTGTCACCCCCTCGCTAGGAACCAAGGAAGTTCCCCACTCGCTATATATCTCCGCTAAGCGGGAGGCCTGTCGCGAGACCAGGACCACACGCCCTTTTTGCTCCAACGAATCGACTACCAGTTCCTCCAGAAGCCCCCCATAGGAAGGGGAAGGAGCGAAAGAGGAAGCGAGTTCTGACTCCTCCCCAAGGCGAAATTCCAGAGAGGGACATGGGGACAGCCGTTCTTGGATCTCGTCTTTAGTGAAGCAAGGCGACTCCATCCAGAATGGCAGTTCCCCCCTCTCCTCCAGAGCCCGGCGGAGATCCTCCATCTCGCCTTCCAAGTCGGATAGGGCCCGCTCGATCCCCAAAGGGTCATCTAAGATGACAAGCGCCTGGGGGAGATGATCGAGGAGGCTTCCCGGCTGGTCATAAAGGAGGGGGAGATAGAACTCCAGACGAGGAAAGACCTCGCCCCGGGAGAGGGCTGCCAGTTCTTCGCCCCACTCCTCTGCCGCTTGAGGGTTGCAGGAAGAAAGGTCATACCCTCGCAGCCGATCCCCATCTTGAGGCAAGGCCTCGCGAGCCACAGTTATGGTAACCGTGGAGAGGCGGCCCCTTGAGCGTTGGGTAGCCGGATCGAAGGTGCGCAGAGATTCGACCTCCTCCCCTAGCAACTCTATCCGCACCGGTTCCACACTACCCGGAGGGAAGATGTCGATTATACCTCCCCGCACGCTGAAGGTTCCCGGCTCCTCAACGATGCTTACCGGCTTATAGGCCAAACGGAGCCAGGAGGAAAGGAGCCTCTCTCTAGACACCTCTTCCCCTAAGCCGAGCCGGTGCACACGGTCGAGAAAGGCAGATCGCGGGATCGTCTTTTGGGCTAACCCTCGAGCCGTAGTTACGAAAACGGGAGCACAACCTTCGCCCCAACCCCCATCGCTTACAGTTGTGGCCAAAGCCTCCAGCCGCTCCTGGATCGTCTCCCGATCCCAGGGGATCCTCTCGTAAGGGAGGACATCGGGCTCCCTGAAAAGGTAGACCCCAGGCTCAGGGGACCAGACACGAAGTTGATCGTAGATCTCTTGAGCCCGATCTCGTCGAGGGACAACTACCAGAAGGGGAACCGCGAGGTGTCGCCTGAGAGCGGCGAAGAAATAAGGGCGGGCCGCCTCAGGGATGGGGAGAGGAGAAAGAGGCTTCCGCTCAACCAGACTGCTCAAGAAGTCGCCATAGCCTGGTAACCTATCGACCAAAGATAGAAGGCCTGATAGTTTCAACCCCCCTCCCGGTTGAACCGCTCCATGGCCTTCGAGAGCCCTTCCCTAATTATGCACTCCACGGCATCGGCGATCCCGTCGTAACTCTCTTCCATGATAACCCGCTCCTCCGCGGTGAAGGGGCTCAAAACGTACTCTTTTAGATTCTCTTTTCGCCCTATCCCCACCCGCAGCCGAGGGACCCGCGGGCCGAGGAGATCGATGATGGAGGCCATCCCCTTATGTCCCCCGGCGCTACCTTGGGCCCGAATCCGGATCCGGCCCAGGGGGAGATTCAGATCGTCGTAGATGATCAGAAGGCGATCTAAGGGTAGCCCGTAACCCCTAAATAGAGGGGCCACCACATCGCCGCTTCTGTTCACGTAGACGAGAGGCTTCAAGAGAGCCACCCGGTGACCTTCTATCTCCCCACTAGCCAGAAGACCCTGCAACCGCGCCTTCCGGAAAGATAGATGGTGGCGCTTCGCTAGATGATCCAGCGCCTGGAAGCCCACATTATGGCGGGTAGCAGCGTACCGCTCTCCGGGGTTTCCCAACCCCACGATGAGCCAATCAGGCCTTTTGAAGAGTATCCTTCGTAACCTCTCCATCTATGCTCAACACCTCTAGGGGCTAGCCCAGACGACCAGCCCCTGCAAGATCGCTTATCTTTCTAAAAACGAGGGTCAGATGAGACGCTTTATCAGATTCACGATGATTATGAAGGCGAAGAGGGCACCAGCCACCAAAGCCCCGAAGAGGAAAGAGTTGAAGACGATGCCCATATCGGGGAGGGTTATACTGGACGGCACTTCCGGCAGGGAGGTCCGAGTAGCCACCAGGGTTGGCGTGGGGGTGAAACGAACCGCTGTAGGCTGCACGACTACCACCGTAGGGGTGACTAGCACCACCGTGGGCGTAGGGGTGGGGGTCTCGGTGGAGGTAGGGGTAACTGTCGGCTCGGCGTTGACCACCACCACCTGACGAAGAGGAGTCTGCTCATAATTGCCATCCAATTTCACCACCGTCAATTTCAAATTATAAGTTCCATCAGGGACAGTTGTTGTATCCCAAGTTCCCAAGAGACCATCCCTCACCTGCCTAGTAGCCAATGTGATTACAATCCATTCATCGGGCGGCGCACCTAACGGCTGATACTCCACCTTATAAAACTGGAAAATCCCCCCCAAGTAGGCGCTCCCTCTGATCTCTATCGTGCCTCTCAATCGAGCGTTGGCTACGGGAGAGGTGATCTCCCAAGTAGGCTCTTGCGGGAGCGGATAGACGGCAGGCGCTGCCTGCAACAGAAGACTAAACTGGACGAAGAGGAGCAAGAAAAGCAGAGATATAGATAACGATTTCCTCATATCTAAAAGTTTAGCATAGAAGGGAGGTTGGAGCAACCTCGAAAAGGGCTGTGCCCATCTTTGCACCGCCCCAACTTATCAGGCTTCCCACTTCTTGATCAGTAGGCTGCCGTTCTGGCCGCCGAAACCAAAGGCGTTGATCAACCCCACAT
>JBHIDN010000031.1:0-9192 GCA_046760125.1 Anaerolineae bacterium | reverse complement strand
TCTCTCTCCTCCGCCGCCTCGATGATGGTACGCCCTATATCGCGCCCCAAACGAGTTACCGGGCGCACCGGCACCTCCTCACTATCATAGGCTGCCGCTTCTTCCAATAGTGAATCTTTGGACAAGAACTTGGGCACCACATGGAGGGCTAAGACCTCGCCTTCCTTCGCCTTAGCCAAAACCTTGGCCAGGGTCAACAAGGTCTCAAATGAAGACCGGTGGCCCAAAGAAACCAGCACCCGATATTCCCGCCGGAAGACCCTGGTCAACCCCGCTCCCAACTCTCCCACGCGCTCAGGCTCAAAGAAATCCTCGTCGAACTCAAAGACGAATCCACACCGGTAGCATTGGAAGACCACCCGCAGAGGAGATAGGGGCTCCACCTCACCGGGCAGATCCATCCGCATCTCATAGAGCCTTTGCTCTCGCAAACCCACCAGTTTGGCTTCTCCCCGGCAGAGGGGGCAGATAAATTGGAAATCCCGAAGTTTGTCCGCCAGCCTCTCACTCCGCTCCCTGATATGGGCCAGAGCCTCTTCTTCCTCGATCACCTCCGCCTCCTCAAATCGTCGAGTAGTTCTTCACTCCTCCTCTCCAGCCGCTTGAGACGCCGAGAGGAGAGGGTGCCCCTCCGCCGCAAGATGTAAACACCCACTCCAGACAAGGAAGCACCGACCCCATAGAGGATTGAATCAAGAGAGAGGAAAGGGGCCACTCCGGCGGAAGTGATCACCGCCAGGATGGCCACCCAAGGGTAGCCGGGAACCTTATAGGGGCGCCTCAGATCCGGTTCTTTGCGGCGCAAAAGTATCACGCTGGCGTTCACCATGGCCAGCCCCACGAGATAGGAAAAGTCGGCGATACCGGCCACCACCTCGAGGCTGTTTAGTAAGACCAGGGCGATCGTTACCGCCATGGTGATGAAGATGCCCGAGACGGGAGTTCCCTTTCTCTCATCTAAGAGGCCGAAGAGGCGGGGAAAGTTGGCGTCTCGCCCCAAAGCATGGAAGACGTGAGAGGCGGCCAGAATATAGGCGTTCAAAGAAGAGAGGGTAGCGGCTATGAAGGCCACCGCCACTACCAAGGCCCCATAGCGTCCCAAAAGAGAGAGCCTGGCCACTTCCACCAGAGCCAGGCCACTGGCCGTGGCCTCTTCACCGACCACGGCCTTGATCCCTTGATGTCCAGCCACCCCTACCATGGCGGCCACAACAGCCAAGAAGAAGAAAGTGCCGACGGCCAAAGTGATCATAATGGCCCGGGGAATAGTTCGCTCAGGCTCAACGATCTCCTCTGAAGCAGGGCTGATTAGTTCAAAGCCGACGTAACAAAGATAGATGAACCCCATCACATATAGAAGATCGCGGGGGCGTCCTTGTGATAGGAAGGGGGTATAATGGTCAAATTTGATTCGCGGGATGGAGGCTAGAATCACCAGGAAGAGCAAGCCCAAAAGTGATAGGGTCATAAGGTTCTGTGCTCTGGTCGTCCCTTTTATCCCGCGATAATTGATCAGCGAGAAAAGGACCACCACCGGGATAGCCAAGGCTGGATACCAAGGGATGGGCAAGAAAGAAGTGAGGGCGTCGGAGAAGGCTAAGGCGAAGGTGGCGCAGGCTGCAGTACCGCCAATCCAGAGGAGCCAGCCAGTGGCGAACCCATAGAGGCCAGGGCTAGCCGTTTGAGCAAAGGTGTAGCCCCCGCCAGCCTTAGGGATGGCCGCCGATAGTTCACAGTAGCAAAAAGCGGTTAGCAAACTCACCACCGCCATGACCAGATAGGCCAAAATAGCCGCCGGCCCAACGATGGCGATCGCCCGTCCGGAGAGGACGAAAATGCCAGCGCCCACCAACGCCCCGATGCCCAAGAGCGTAGCGCCCTCTAGACCTATCGCCCGCTTGAATTCGGCCATCTACACCCTCCCCAGGGTCAACTTCACCGCACCCCCACAGTAAGGGCACTCCGCTGTATGGGGGCCGACCCAATCGACCTCCTCATCCTTGAGGGGGCCCGAGCAATGGGGACACTTCTCCGGGAGTTCCTCGCGGACGATGATCGGCTCCCCAGCAGGCGTTGGCCTCTCCCGGGGCCCAGGAGGTGGTGGCCCTATCAAGGCCTCCAACTCTTTCTTCAGTTCCTCCGCCTCTTTGAGATGTCCCTTCTCTTGGAGTGCATGGAGGATTCGGGGCGCCAGTTCCCTAACCCGGCCGGGCCTACCAGCCTCCCCAAAGAGGCGAAGACCCTTCCTGGCCCGCTCATAGGCTGAATCCAGATCGTCCAGCCTAAGATAGCAGCGAGCGGCCTCCAGGTTGAGTTGTCCCGCTCGGGCTAACATCCCTCTCTCCTCGGCCCCTTGGGCCAACCTGTCGAAAGCCGCCGCTGCCTCGGCGAGTCTACCCTCGTGCAGGAGTTGCCTGACCTTCAGAATGGGCCGGGGGAGCCTCCTAAACATTTTACCTCCTTCATGCCCTTCGTTTTCGAGGGTAAAGAACTATGAGCAGGATGGGGAGGGCAATTTCGTAGCCTACATAGAAGGCTCTACCTCTTAGATCCACCCATCCACTGAAAACAGCGTAAAGGTCGTATAAGAGTTTGGCTCCGGTTACGATAGCCACCCACACGACAAAAGCGGCGTTTTTGACCGGGTCGCTCACGGCGATCAGGGCTCCCACCGCTCAACCGAAGTTCAAGAGCCCTTCAAAGCCGGCGTAAAAGCGATGGATGGGAGCCCAGGTGCCCCACCCTCTGTTCATCCTCTCCGGGAGGAAGAACCTCACGAAGGAATCGAAGAGGGCGAAAAGCGCGGTGAAGAGAAGGACCCCTCTCAGCCACATCACACGTCCCCGGTCAACCTCTGTGATGTCCGCATCTGCCATTCGCATGCACCCCCTTTCCCAAAAGGCCGCAATGTCCCCTCATTCATTGTACAAACAAAGGGGGTATCAGTCAACAGCGAAAAGGCGAGGAAATCTATAGTCCGGGATGGAGGGAAACTAGGTTCTTCTCACTGGGCGAGCGAAGATGAGATACCCCGTATGGGCCACCATCCTATCCACGGGGCGAAGGCGGGCGGGCACGGTCTTATAGGGCCGAAGCAGTATCTCACAGACCTCGATATCTACAAAGCCTCCCTCTTCGAGCCCTCTTAGGAGGTTTGAGACCTGATTGGAGGTGGGTACCACCGCTCCGAAGAAACCTCCGGACTTGAGGGCTTCCCGGGCTTGGAGGAGGTAGTGATGGGGGCTTCTCACATCAAGGAATAGGGCGTCCACATCCTGCTCGTCGAACCCCTCGGCGATGTCCCGCTGTCTCAGTTCCGCGTAATCCAAGAGCCCCACTCGGGCCAAGTTCCGCTCGGCCAAAGCGAGCATATCCTCCCGCTCCTCATAGGAGTAGACCCGCCCCTCCGGGGCCACCGCCTGCGCCAAGGCGATGGTAAGAGCGCCGCTGCCGGTGCCCGCCTCTATCACTCGGGAGCCAGAGCGTACGTTCATCTTGAGGAGGATATAGCCCGATTCCTTGGGGTAAACGATCTGGGTGCGCCTCTTTACATTCATGATCAAGTCATGGATAGAGGGTTCAAGCACCCAAAACGGGTATCGCAGATGAGAGATGACTTTCCGTCCCCAGGGTTGGCCGATGAGGTCATCGTGCAACAAGCGCCCTCGATGGGTATGCAGTTCTCCACCTTGCTCCAGCCGCACGATGAACCGCTTCCCATCTTTCCCCAATAGGAGAACCAGATCGCTCTCCGAGGCTATCTCTGCCAACTTGTCTTCTCCCCCATATGATCTCGTCTTGGCCGAGCCCGAAAGCCTCACCAGTTGTTGTAGCGTCGCAGTAACTTGCGACGCTACCAAAATGGGCGGAACAGGGCTCGAACCTGTGACCTCTTCCTTGTAAGGGAAGCGCTCTCCCCACTGAGCTATCCGCCCACGCCTTTATTTTAAGACAAGACTCTGCTTATGTCAACACCGCAAGGCAAACTGTCAAAACGGCAAATCCTCCACCTCACCGGCGGCCACTAACTCCGCCTCCTTCCTGGCCGGGCAGATCACAAGATAGTCGCACCAAGAGCAGAAGGGGTTCACCCGAGGTTTGAATTGCTCCATCCCTTCGATCTGGGCGATGATCTCCTTAATCTTCTCCACCGCCACGTCCAGGTCCTCCTTCGATCTAGTGGTGGTCAACTTCTCCCCCGCTTGGAGGTAGTGAGCGGTGAGTTTCGAGGCGAAGATGGCCCGCTGGTGGTAGAGCCCCAGGCAGTAGATGCTCATCTGAAGGTCCTGGTCGAACTCCTCCTGGGGAGGGATATAAGTCCCGGTTTTGTAGTCGATAAGTTCATAGGTACCATCGGGGAGGCGATCCACCCGATCGATGCGCCCTATGAGTATGAAATCGGCAACGGGCACCTCCAACCGCTCCTCGATCACCTCCGGCCGAACGCTTATATCCTCTGAATGGTAATAGATCTCCAAGACCTCCAAAGCCTTCTCCCCCCACATCCTCTCCTCCTCCGCCGACTTAAAGACCCGCCGATCCTGTCGGAGCCAATGCTGGCGGAGAAGGTGCTTCAATCCATCCAGGGTGCGCCCCTCGGGAGGCACGCGGAAGAAGTCGGCCAGGGCCTTATGGATGGCCCGCCCGAAGATGAAATGGGGCCACTCCTTCTTATACTTGTCCCCCAGGAAGTCGATATACTGGAACTTATACCGGAGGGGACAACGTTGGAAGATGCTTAACTTATAGGGGCTAACCCTCATAACCGGACCTTTGCGCAAATCCTCTATCTCAGCGCCTTCCCCTTCTCCACGGCTATCCGCATCTGCTGCTCTCTGAAATCAAGGGGTGGCACCACCGGCTCCTTGCGCCTCTGCATGCTTAGCGCCCCCACCCAACAGACGGAGTTGCAGAGGCCACAGCCAAGGCAGATAGATTCGTCTATGCTGGCCTTCCACTCCTCTTTCCCCTCCATCTCGATGTAGGAGATGGCTCGCACTGGACACCGCTTGGAGCAGGTCTTGCACCCGGTGCATCTCCCCTGATCCACAACGGAGACGTAGTTGCTGGGAGCCACCGAGTGGCGAAGGCCAAACTTGTTGTTCCCAGCCAAAAGATTACAACAGCAGCGGCAACAATGGCAGATGAAAGCCACCCGCTGCTGCACGTTGTCGGCGATGTGGCAGAGGCCAAGTTCCTCAGTCTTATCGAGTATATCTAGCAACTCCGTAGGCTCGGCCCTACGGGCAAAGCCTCGGCGCACCAAGAACTCTGCGGCCGGCCCCAGGATGGTACACACCTCCGTCATGGGCGCTGTGCAGGCGGTGCCCCGATGGTGCGCCACGTGGCGACAGTAGCAAGTGGTGAGGGCTCCATATTTCGCCCCTCGGATGATCTCCGAGGCTCTCTCATAGGGCAGGACCTCGGGCCCGAAGTGAGCGATAGCCCCCTCCACCACCAAGGTCCGGGCTCGCTGGGTCTTCGAGCCGAAGATCTCCCCCGCGAAGCCCCCCTCAAACAAGTAGTCGTGCATCAAATAGGCCAACTTCTTGAGGGGAAGGTCTGGGTTGGGGAACTTCATAAAAGTATACTCAAAGAACCCCACCACCGTGGGACTCAAGACGTAGAAGATCTTCCCCCGCCTCTCGTATTCAAAAATCAACGCTTTATCGGCCAAGGAGTTCAGGATAGACCGCAACCTCTCAGGCTCTAGACCGAGCCTCCTCCGCAACTCCACGAAAGGCGTAGGTAGCATGGGAAACTGAGCAGCAACCTGGGCCTCCTCCTCGCTGTAGAGGATCTTGAGGATCTCATAGAGCTCCTTGGCTGGCGGTGCACCGATGGGGTACCGATGCAGCCTCTCGGCTAATTCTATATACACTCCCTCTGTGGTGGCTAGGTGGCCCATACTACCCCCTTTCCTGGGAGAAACCCTGGTCGATAGTGAGGACTACATCTTCTCCGGCGCCGAGACGCCCATCAGCCCCAGAACTTGGGCCAGGACGATCTGGCAAGCCTTCACCAACTTGAGCCGGGCCTTGTTTAAGGGCATATCCTCAGGATAAGAGGAGACGACGCGACATTGCTTGTAGAAGGAGTGGAAGGCGCTGGCTAAATCCTGGGCGTAGTAGGTCAAATGATGGGGGGCCAGGTTGGTGGCCGCCAACTCCACGATGTCCGGCAGAAGCACCATCTGCCTCAGGAGAGCCAACTCCGCCTCATGGGTCAAAAGGGAGAGATCGCCGTCGCTGTAATCTAGGTTCCCGGCGTACCGGAGGATACTAGCGATCCTAGCGTGGGCGTATTGAACGTAGTAAACGGGATTCTCCTGCGACTGCTCCTTGGCTAACTCTAAGTCGAAATCCATCTGGCTATCGGCGGCATGGGTGAGGAGGAAGAAGCGAACCGCATCGGGGCCTACCTCATCGAGGACCTCCCGCAGGGTGACGAACTCCCCCGTGCGCTTAGATAGGCGCAGTACCTCTCCGCCCCTCTTGAGGGTGACCAACTGGTAGATGAGAAGCGTCAGCCGCTCTGGGTCTAACCCCAAAGCCCGCATCATAGCCTTCATGCGGGGGACATGCCCCTGGTGGTCGGCCCCCCAGACATCTATCACCCAATCGAAGCCTCGTTTTACGAACTTCTCGTAATGATAGGCGATATCCGAGGCGAAATAGCCGGGCTCCCCCGTGGAGCGGATGACCACCTCGTCCTTGTCGCCCCCCAAAGCGGTAGCCGCAAACCAGACAGCCCCCTCTTTCTCAAAGATGTGGCCTCTCTGGCGCAGGATCTCCATAACCTCCGCAAAGTAGCCATCCTCGTACAGGCTTCGCTCTGAGAACCAGTTATCGTACCGGATGCCCAAAAGTTCCAGGTCCTCCTTGACACCCTCTAAGACCTTAGATAGCCCCACCTCGCCGATAGCCTCCAGCGCCTCCTCACGGGGCATCCGCAGGTATCTCGTGCCCTCGGCCTCGGCTATCTCTCGCCCCCACTCCACCATATATCGGCCCTGATAGCCACCCTCCGGTATCTCCTCCTCTTGCCCCAGCGCCTGGGCGTAGCGGGCGTATAAGGTCTCGTCGAAGAGGCGCATCTGAGTGCCCGTATCGTTAACGTAATATTCCCGCTGCACCTCGTATCCCGCTGCCTCCAACAGGTTGGCTAAACTGTCCCCCAAAACCACATTGCGGGCGAAGCCCACATGCAAGGGGCCGGTGGGGTTGGCGCTGCCATACTCCACCTGGACCCTCTGTCCCCGCCCCAGATCCAAGCGACCATAGGAAGGACCTTGGGCCAATATCATCTCCACCTGTTGAGCCAGCCAGCCATCGTCCAGGGTGAAGTTGATGAAACCGGGCCCGGCCACCTCCACCCGGCTGATGAATTCGGCTTCAGGCAGATATTTGACGATAACCTCTGCCAATTGGTGAGGGGAGAGTTCAACCTGGCGGGCTATCTGCAAAGCCAGGTTGCTGGCATAATCCCCATGCTCCTCCCGCTGGGGCTGTTCCACGATGAGCGGAGGCAACTCAAAGGGTGGTAGATCCCCAGCCCCCTGAGCGTTCAACACCGCATCCTTTAATAGTTGGGCTATCTCCCTTTTCATCTAAGGCTTATATTCCTCCATCTCCTCCCAATTCTTTCCCACCTTTATCTCCACCTTGAGGGGAGCCCGCAATTCATAGGCCCCTTCCATGACAGAGCGGACGAGGGGAGCCACGGTTTTCAGTTCCCCCTCTGGCACTTCCAGGACCAACTCATCGTGCACCTGGAGGGTCAAGCGGCTGGCTAACCCTCTCTCCTGGAGAGCCCTATAGAGGCGGATCATGGCTATCTTGAGGATATCAGCGGCGCTACCTTGGATGGGCATGTTGATAGCCATCCGCTCCGCCGCTCGTTTCACCCGGCCATGGGCTCGACTAGTAGATCGAAGTTCCGGGAAGTAGCGACGCCGACCGAGGAGAGTGGAGACATACCCCTTCTCTTGAGCCATCCGCTTGGTCTCTTCTATATATTCCCGCACCTTGGGATAACGGGCGAAATAATTGGCGATAAACTCAGCGGCTTCTTCTTGCGAGAGTCCCGTCCTTTGAGCCAAGCCGTAGGCACCCATGCCGTACGAAAGGCCGAAGTTGATACTTTTGGCTATGTGCCGCATCTCAGGGGTTACCTGGGAGAGGGGGACGCCCATAACGGTAGCCGCTGTGCTGGCATGGATATCCTCACCCCGTTCAAAGGCGTTCAAAAGCCCCGGGTCCTGGGAGATGTGAGCCATGATCCGCAACTCCACTTGGGAGTAATCGGCGGACAAAAGCAGACAACCTTCCTCCGCTATGAACGCTCGCCGCACCTGACGCCCTATCTCCGTACGGATGGGGATGTTCTGCAAATTGGGGTCGCTGGAGGAGATCCGCCCCGTCACCGTTCCCGTCTGATGGTAGGAGGTATGGACTCGCCCCGTGCGCGGGTTTACCAAGAGTGGCAGAGCATCAACGTAGGTGGATTTCAGTTTGCTGAGTTGCCGATGTTCCAAGACCAGTTCGATGATGGGATGCATACCCCGCAACTCCTCCAAGACCCCAGCCGAGGTAGAATATCCGGTCTTAGTTCTGGCTTTGGCCGGGAGCCCCAACTCCTCAAAGAGGACAGCGCTAAGTTGCTGGGTGGAGGATACGTTGAAGGGGTGGCCAACCATCTCGTAGATCTCCCTCTCTAGAGCGGTGATACGCAGATATAGTTCCCGGGACATCTGCTTCAGGTGCTCTATGTCGAGGGCCACCCCGGCCATCTCCATCGCCACCAAGACCTCGACCAGCGGTATCTCCACCTGGAGGAAGAGATCCCAAAGTTGGTGCTCCTTCAGTTCCGCCTCCAAGAGCCTAGCCAACCGCTCCGTGGCTTCCACGTCGGCCACAGCGTAGGGGGCTGCAACGGAGATGGGAACCTGGGCCATGGTCTTCTGATCCCTTCCTTTGCCGATCAGTTCGCTGATGGGGGTCATCTCCACCCCCAGTTTCCGCCAAGCCAAATTCTTCAAGCCGAAGCCCCTTCCCCCAGGGTCGAGGAGATAAGCGGCGATCATGGTATCGAAGGCCAACCCCCGAACCTCCAGACCATGACGGCGCAAGACCACTAAGTCGTATATGGCGTTATGGGCCCATTTGGCCACCCCTTCGTCCTTCAGGATGG
>JBHIDN010000030.1:0-9276 GCA_046760125.1 Anaerolineae bacterium | reverse complement strand
CCGTGTTCCATTTTGGCCATCCGCGGGGCAGTGGCTCAGGTTGCTGCTTGCCGGTTTATTCCTCAACACTCTGGGACCTGACCATGGAGATAGCGCCGCGTACATTGATTAAGAATCACCGGGTTACAGGCTCCCTGGCCTGTCATCCCTTCCCTCGGGATCCTGTAAGGAAGACCCTGTCGGGTTCCCATCCTGGTACCCCGGCCTGGCACGCCTTGGGGCAGGCGACTTGGGCCAGGGGACAGGGCGTGCCAGGACAGGCGGGTCCTGACAGGCGCAGTGAAAAAATAATAGTAGCGTGAAGAGGTCTCCTTTCTGAAAAGATTTACGGATCCCTCGGGGAGGGGACTGAAGACCAGCCCTGCGGACTCGGAAAGGAAGAGGGGCTCGGGTTTTGCGGGAATGGTGAGGCGTCCTTATCTCTCAACCCTTGGTAGGGGTCTCCTCTATGAACCTCAAAGTCTCATCAAAGGACCTGACACCGGTCGTCGCTCCTATAGCGGTGATACAGAGAGCCCCCACAGCGTTAGCCAGATACCCTGTTTGTTTCAGATCCCACCCCTTAACTACCCCGGTCAGAAAGCCAGCCACGAAAGCGTCCCCCGCTCCGGTGGTATCGATGCCTACCACATCGTAGGCCGGTATCCTCAACTCCTCATCGGGGCTTCTCAAATAGCACCCTTCCTCGCCCATCTTTAAGGCCACAACCCCTACGCCACGATCTAGGAAGAACAGAGCGATCTCCGAGGGGGCATGAAGTGAGGTGATCATGCGGGCCTCTTCCAGGCTGGGGAGGAAATAGTCGATGTGAGGCAGGCAAGGTTCGATCACCTCTAACCAACGCCCCTTCGCATCCCAGACGGTATCCAAGGCTGTGATAACCCCGCGCTCATGGGCTCGGCGCAGGATATCGGCTGTGGGGAGCCCGTCGATCCCTGGCATCACTAGGGAGCCAGCGATATGTAGAATTCGGCTCCCCTCGATCAATCGCCAGTTCAAGTCCTCTTCGACTAGCTCGGCATTAGCTCCCAGATAGTGGATGAAGCGTCGTTCGCCATCGGGCTCTACCAGAACCATGGTGGCCGAGGTGTTGGCCTCTGGGGTTCGCTTTATGCCACTCACCTCCAGGCCATATCGCTTTAGCTCCCTCAAAATGAAATCACCGAAACCATCTTGACCTACCTTGCCCATCACTCCGGCTGAGAGACCTAGTTTGGCTAAAGCGATGGCCGTGTTGACAGCACAACCGCCGCTATGAAGTTCCATCTGGTCTGCCAAGACGAGTCTGCCCCGCGCCGGGAGCTCTCGCACCGGTCGGGCTACCACGTCGGCCACCATAATTCCCAAACAAAGAACATCGAGCACCCTTCGCTCTCCTTTCCACTAGGTGCTAGTTTTCGCTGACTACCTGTTAAGGAGTGTTCCACTAAAGAAGCCCATCTATTTTACATGGAAACAGAAGTTTCTGGAAGGAGCTGTGCTCTTGTGCTAAGATGGAGGGGCGAAGATGAAGAGACAATTGGGGGAGGCAATCTATGGCTTACCTGCTCGGCATCGACGTAGCCACCACCGGAACGAAGGCTCTACTCATCGACGAGAAGGGGAAGGTAGTAGCTAGCGCCACTAAAGACTATCCCCTCTCCACTCCTCGCCCTCTTTGGTCGGAACAGGATCCCACCGATTGGTGGGAGGGAACCGTGGCCAGCATCCGTGAACTATTAGAAGCCTCCGCCGTTGACCCCGCAGCCATAATCGGCCTGGGGTTAACTGGCCAGATGCACGGGCTGGTGGTTCTAGATCGGAGAGGCCAGGTTCTCCGTCCCGCCATCCTATGGAACGACCAACGAACCGGGTCCCAATGCCAATGGATCACCGAGACCGTGGGCCTTGAACGGCTCTTAAAATGGACCGGCAACCCCGCCCTACCCGGCTTCACCGCCCCCAAGATCCTCTGGGTTCGAGAGCATGAACCGGCGATCTACGCCCGGGTGGCTCATATTCTGCTACCCAAGGACTACATCCGCTATCGGCTGAGTGGTGAGTTCGCTACAGATATGGCCGGTGCTTCCGGCACGTTGCTCTTGGACATCAAGAGGCGCGATTGGTCGGCGGAGATGCTGGAGGCCTTGGAGATCCCTCCTCACTGGCTGCTCCCCTGCCACGAAGGACCTCAAGTGACAGGGGTGGTCAGCCCATTAGCCAGCGAGGAGACGGGATTGAAGGTGGGCATGCCCATCGTGGGTGGTGGGGGCGACCAGGCGGCTCAGGCGGTGGGCGTGGGCGCCGTTAACCCGGGCATCGTGGCCGTCACTTTGGGCACCTCGGGTGTGGTATTCGCCCCCACTGTCGAGCCGGTGGTGGAGGAAAAAGGACGGCTCCACGCCTTTTGTCACGCCGTCCCGGACCGCTGGCACCTAATGGGGGTTATGCTCTCCGCTGGGGGAAGCCTCCGTTGGTTTCGAGACGCCCTGGGAAAGCAGGAGATTGTGGAGGCAACCGAGAAGGGAGTTGACGCCTACGAGATCCTTCTTGACGGGGCCAAGGCGGTTCCTGTGGGCAGTGAAGGGCTGCTCTTTTTGCCTTACCTGACCGGCGGGCGGACCCCCCACGCCGACCCCCTGGCCAGAGGCGCCTTTATAGGGCTGACCTTGCGCCACTCTAAAGCTCATCTGGTGCGGGCTGTGCTGGAGGGGGTCGCCTACGGCTTACGAGACAGCCTGGAACTGCTGCGCCGGACCGGGGTGAGTGACCCGGAACAGGTTCGCCTCTCGGGCGGCGGTGCTCGCAGCCCTCTATGGCGACAGATCCTGGCCGACATCTTAGGCATCGAACTGGTCACCGTCAATGTGACCGAAGGGGCAGCCTACGGAGCCGCGCTTCTGGCCGCCGTCGGCGCTGGTATCTACACCAGCGTAGAAGAGGCTTGTGAGGCTACCATCCGCACCTCGGAGCAGACCTCACCCCTCGAGAAACACCAACCCCTCTACAACCGGTATTACGCCATCTACCGCAGCCTATACGGGGCTCTCAAACCTGCCTATGACGAGATTGCGGCCACCCTGGCTATCTACCCTGATGCCACAACACTCTTCTAAGAGATGATCCCCATGTCTAGGGGCAAGATTTAGAGGGCATGGGAAAGCCAACGACCCAGGAGGAGGAAGTCGGCTAAGCCATGTGAATCTCGACGTTGTCCGCCACCCCTCCCAGTATGGTGTACGTGCCAGGCGCTGTCTGGAGGATAGAGCCTGGCACATACGTATTCACCGGGCCATGAGCGACAAGTCTGGCGATGAACCTTTGCCAGCTGACGCCTCCCCCAATGTAACCATCGAGCCAGAAGTTGCGGTCCCTAGCGCCAACAATCTGGGCGGGGCCGATGGTGTTGGCCTTGGGTGGAACCCATGACCAGTCGCCGCTGAAAGAATGAAGTGCGTTCTGCATGATGGTCATGGGGTGCAACTCCACCAACCGTGGCCCCGCTTTCATGTAGGCCTCTAGGTCATCACCAAACTCATCTCCTAGATGGGCTTCCCAGAAGGCGATGTGACCGCACCAGCCGATGCCCCCGTAGCAGACATCCGCCCCTCCCAAATCCTCGATCATCTTAGCATAGTCTGGAAGGATCTCCTTGGTGGGAAAATGTATCTGTTCGGCTGGGGGGCGCAACTCTTCATCTATGAGCAGAAAGAAATTCTCCAGCATGGCCTTCTGAAAGGAACCCGGCCAGTTCGCTGGCGCGGTGTTACCTTCCTCATCTGCATACTCGTCCATATTGAAGGAGTGGAGGTGTTTGCAGGGGATTCTGAGTTGGTTTATCACCCGGGCTGCAATGGGATATTGGGGCATGGGCCCCACTGGGAAAATGGCCACCAAGGGTCGCCCGGCATCCAGCGCCTCTTTGATCCTCCGCACGATATCAAGGGCGAACTCGGTGTAGAAATCGTTGGGCTCCTCGATGACCCTTATCTTGAAATCAGGGTTAGGATGCTTGCAGATCTCCTCCTTCCTGATGGCCCGGACGCGAGAGCAGACTTCTTTGTCTCGGAAGGGGATGAATCCCGAGAGGTCATACTGAAAACCCATTCTCGCCCTCCTTGTCGATTTACCTCTGGTCGTTCTACCTGATGGCTGCGATCGCCTCGTGGTAAGGGGCGTAGTCGAGGCTCGGGCGAGGGTCGAAGGCCAGGTAGACCTCGATGACTTGTTCGCCCCGTCGCCTTCCCTTTCTCGCTTCGATCAACCCCTCGACCACCCTCTCCTGAGAGCGAAATTCTCTAATGCCCTTCTGTACAGTCTCCTCCACCCCCAGGCGAGCCAGAATGGCCCGATTCCCTCTCAAGGTCAGATCGCTGCCAGTTACCAAAGCATCCTCAGGGGAGAGATCTCCCCACACAGCGTACTGGAGAAAACTCTTGATAGGCGGCGCTCCTCCCCAATCTGCTAGGATGTTGTCGCCGACCTGGGGGCCGTCATAGGCTCCGATCCGGTAAGCGGCCTCGTGGTCCACATGTTCTCGATAGCCGTTGGGCACCAGTAATCTGGTGATCCGCAACTCTCGCATCATCTGTAGGCTGCGCGGAAAAGTGCCTTCCTTTCCCCAGGGCATCAGCCAGCCTATGTTTGGCAGGAGACTGAAATCCGGATAGTCAAACCTTATGATGTTCCTGGCGGAGATACCCAACGCTTGGTAGGCCCTCACGGTTTCGTCTTTCCTGCGCTCGACTATGCTTTCCTTCTCCTCAGGAGTGCTGTAACCCGCGCATCCGTTGCAGAGGATGAAAGGGTAGACTTCTGCCTCGTTGGCCAAGGCGGCCAATAAGGCGTAGCCAGCCCCTAAAAGGCCATCATCGTCGTGGGGACAGATAACCGCCACGCGCTCGTTGCCAGCCTCCCAACCTGGAAAAAGGAGATCGATTTGATCGCTCTTCATACGGGCGCGGAGGTTGTAGTAGGAAAAATCGCCTCTATCATGCATTCGCTACACCTCCTGATTTCGGCGCATCTCCCCGAGAACGTCGTGAGCAAAAGCGCCCCACCTGTGCCCCTCCTAATCTTCCATCTCTTCGAATTCTTCCACCAAGATTGGCGGCGTCCATTCCTCGGGGACCCTCTCATCGGTGTCCATCTCTACCTTAACGTGCAAGGGGTTAGACAATATCTGGTGATACTTCTCGATGAAGTCGAAACGATCCTCATCGCCTTCCCCCAACCTAAAGGGCATCAGAGCCATCTTCTCATAATAGGTACTGCCCCCTGGAACCGAGACCATCCGTTGCGGATTGTTGCCCATGAATGTGTAAACCAGCGCCCTGCACCAGTAGACCCACGGTCCCCAGTTGAGATACATGTAGGGCTGCTCGAGGCAGACCAACCCCCCTCCTCGCCGCATGTTGCTCTGTTCGAGGTTGATAGCGCCAAAGGCAGCCTTGCAATCTCGGTTGTATAGGGCGAGCCAAGGTGTGCTCGATGGCATCTCCAGGGCTCGCGTAGGGTGCCGGGGACGTTGCTTGTAGACTAGACTCTCGACCTCACCCGTGAGTTTCTTCCAGGCGAATTCCCGCACAACGTTATGGTTCAGGACGATCTCCCCATTTCTCAAGGCTTGAACGGTCATCTCTTCCAGCACATCGGTTACCGTAGTAACCATCACGTAAGGGCTATAGGCGTAGAAGACGTAAGTTATGGAAACCTCTACCTCCGGGTAGTGAGGCAGGGCACCCCAACGTTTTGTCATAAAGAAGATGGGGCCTTCTTCCTTCGCGTAGCCAGGCGGAGGATCCCAATCTGAAGCGTGAATCCAAGTGCGGGGTGGAGCATATACCCCAGGGTTCCAATGCAAAGCCCCGTTGGTTTCCAGATGGTGGTCAAACTTTTCGTTCACCCCCATCTTCAAGAAGAACTCGTCGAGGGCTCCGCTCTTAGCGTGAAGCGTGGCCCGGTAGTAGGAGTTCTCTACGTTGAGGCCCAACCCCTCGCCCTCAACCCGCAGGTCTGAGGCGTAGGTGGGGCGCTCAGCAGCCGGGTTACCGTAGAAGACCAGATAGAGCGAGGAGGATCTTGCCGGTACATCCGCGAAGAAGGCCACTTTGCAAGTGGTCGTAGGTTGACAATGTATATCCGCCCGCTCACTCCAGGCAGAGACTTCGTACACCTGACTTGGCACCTCGGTATGACGACCCGTCTCTGGATCAACGGTTACCACCCGGATCTCATTGAGGGGGTCTGTCAGACGATCAGCGTAGAGCCCCAAAGTCAGATGCACCGGTTCGCGGCTCCGTTTTAACCCTGCGCTCTCGGTAAGGACCGCGCTGGCATAGTATTGCCAAGCGGGGTCCCAGTATCCTCCGTAAGTAGGGGCAGAAGCGGTACCGACCAAGTGAAGTTCGCCTTCCTCATCGGTGGCAACCGCCTTTACCTCCAAGCGGTTAGGGGAACCGTTTTCCCAGTCAGCCCTGGCAACGAGAGTGGACTTCCCTTGGCCCTGGATCATCTTTCGTCTTGCTAGCCGTCCGTTATTGTAAACCGCGAAGTCACGCACGCGCTTGCCGTTGACGAGAACCCTCTCCACCTTGTACTCTTTGAAGGTGCCTATGGCGAAGGAGGCTTTGAGGTGATAATAGGGATGCTCAGGGGTAGGGAAAGAGTAGACCATCTCTTGGGCGGTAACATCGATATCATTTTCCCCCATCTTCTCCTCTCCCCCTTTTGAACGGGTGGCTGATTCCACAACTCTATCAACCTGTCTCTGTCTGGTTTCACACGATAGTGACCGTCACTCCCCCGACTTGCCCTCACACGGCATGACAGCCTCGCTCGTGTTACAGACTCGATGGGAACCCTCTCCCGGTAGCCTGGCAGCATATATTGGGAGGCTCTTGCAACGATGGTTTTCAGTAGCAGCTTTACCTGGGCCGGGCTTCCACACCAGGGGGGCGAGTTATTGGACTCCGCCCGCCACCAACCCCCTCACCATATATCGCCACACGGGAACCACCAAAAGCAAAGTGGGAATTATCCCGATGACGATGCTGGCACTGCTCAGTCCCCAGGTGACATCCGGGTTCCAAGAGACCGTGGCTAGGATAACGGGCAACGTTCGGGACTTTATGGACTGGGTTATGAGGAGGCCGAATAGGAATTCGCTGTAGGAGAGCATGAAGGCGAAGAGGCCCGTGCCGATAAGGCTGGGGAGGGCAAGGGGCACTACGATCCTGACGAGGGTTTGGAAGGGGCCGCATCCATCCAATTGAGCCGCTTCCTCAATCTCCTCTGGGAGCCCTCGGAAATAGAGAGTGAGGATAAGTATGGTGAAAGGTAAGGTCAGCACCGAATAGATGGCGATGAGAGCCCAATGGGTATCGATCAAGTCCAACCTCTGAACGAGGAGATAGTAAGGTATGGCCAACGCCACCGTGGGTATCAGCCTGCTCATGGTGATGAAAAAGAAGATGGGAGTCTTGGCCGCAAACCTCAATCTGGCGAAGGGGTAGGCCGCCAGGGAGCCCACTAGGCAGTTGACAAGCATCACCGCAAAAGCAACTATAAAGCTGTTGAGAATGGCCCGGGGTACAAGACGCACCTCTTGAGAGATCATGGTGCGCAACGCTCCGGTAACCACAGGAGACTGAGGGACCTGGCCGGTGAAGATATAGTTATAATTGTCGTAGATTAGCCCGTAGCGAAGCCAGTCCGGGGGGAACGAGAGGATCGATGCCTCAGGTAAGACGCTGGAGAGGAATACCCAGGCCAGGGGAGCCAATATGAATATGGCCAATAGTATAGCCCCTAGATAGGTGACCAGCCTGATTCCCCATCCCCTCATTATCTCTCTTCACCTCCGAGGAGCGCCTCTTTGGGGATGAACTGTAGGATGGCGAAGATCATGACCAAGGAGACCACAGCCAAGATAACCGCTAGAGCGGCCCCGTTTCCGAAGTTGAGCATCTTGAACGATTCCGCCCAAGTGAAATAACTGATAAGGGTGGTAGCGGTACCCGGCCCCCCTCCCGTCAAGGCGTAGGTGAGATCGAAGGCGGTCAGCCCCATCAAGGTCTCGAAGATAACTACGATGGCCAGCATAGCCTTGATGCCGGGCAAGGTGACGTGTAAGAATCGTTGCAGGAGACCTGCCCCGTCAATGGCTGCGGCCTCGTAGAGTTCCTCGGGGATCGCTTGCATGGCGGCTAGTATCAGCACTGTGGCGAAGGGGAATTGAGTCCAAATCTGGGTGGTGATGACCGCCAGCATAGCCAAACTCGGCGTGGTCAACCACCCTATGTATTTAGGGATAATGCCTGCCATGTAGAGTAGCGCGTTGAGGGCACCCCAACCACTATTGAAGAACCCCCTCCACACTACACCGCTGATGGCGATGGGGATCGCCCAGGGAAGCAAGACCAGGGCCTTCAAAGCGACATCTCCGAAGAAGCGTCGGTTAAGGAGGGAGGCTGTCAACAGACCCAAGAGCACGGTGATGGGAACCGAGACGGCAGTGAAGATCAGCGTGTTCCTCACCGCGCGGAGGAAATATATGCTAGTGATCACCGCCTTGTAGTTCTTGAGGCCGGCGAATGCTGGGGGGAGGAGGGGTGATACCACTCGGATACTGGACCAGAGGGCATAGATGTAGGGGTAAAGGGTGAAGGCAGCCACCAATAATACCGCGGGAGCGATCATCCAATAGGCGCTGAATGCACCGCTACCCGTTATCCTCTTTATGCCCCCTCTTACCGTCACAACGATTCACCCGCCTTTGCGACTTGCCGTCATCATCGACTTTCTCATTATACACTTGTTACTGGGTGGGGTCAACGCTGCTGCCATTCCATCGTGATGACAGCGTTGACCCCACCAAGACGAGCGACTTAGGGGCTAGGCGTACTGTTGCTTCAACTCCTTAGCCTTATTGGCCATGCTCTCGATGGCCTCCTCCACGGCGATCTCTCCGGTCGCGGCCGAGACGATCTGCATGCGAGCGAACTCGACAAAGATCCCCTCCCACTCCGGATGGACGCGCGACCGTGCCAGAGCGGCCTGCTCTTTCAGCACAACTGGATCGATGAAGGAAGCGAAGGCCTCCTTGACATCGGGGTCATCGTAGAGGGACATTATGCCAAACCCGAGGCCCTTCTCTACCGCCCACCGCTTAGCCACCTTGTACTCGCCCTCGTGCTTGCCAGCGAAGTACTCGATGAACTTCCAGCAGGCGTCCATCACCTCCTCGCCCCGGTCCACGGCCATCTGGGTCATGTTGTACATCTTGGCCATCCCCTG
>JBHIDN010000029.1:0-9348 GCA_046760125.1 Anaerolineae bacterium | reverse complement strand
CCGCTATGTTGGGCAATACCATCCCCAACGTCATCATCGCTATCGCCATCGCCTACATCCCCTATTTCATACGCCTCACTCGCGGTGAAGTCCTTTCCGCCCGGGAGTTGGGCTACGCCGAGGCCGCCCGCTGTGTGGGCAATCCCGACTGGCGGATCATGTATGTTCACTTGTTACCGAACTGTCTGACCCCCAGCCTAGTGCAGGCTACCCTCTGCCTAGGCTGGGCCATACTAGACGCCTCGGGGCTCGCTTTCCTGGGTTTGGGCATCCGTCCGCCCACCCCGGAGTGGGGGGTGTTAGTGAGCGAAGGAGCGCAGAATATCATCTCTGGTCAGTGGTGGACCTCCGTCTTCCCTGGTGCCGTTATCGTCTTCACTGCTCTCGGTTTCAACCTGGTGGGCGACAGCCTGCGAGACATTACCGCTCGGGAGGAGAGGTGACCATGGTAGAAGCCAAGGGACTATTGCACATCCAAGACCTGAGCGTCACCTTCCCCAGTCGCGATGGGCGCGTTGCTATCCTGGATCGGGTCTCTTTCGAGGTGCCGGAGAACGAGATCGTGGGTTTAGTAGGGGAGAGCGGCTCTGGCAAGACTATGACCTCTTTGACGGTGATGGGTTTTCTCCCTCCCTCGGGTCAGGTAGCCGGGGGCGAGATCTGGTTCAAGGGTAGAGATCTCCTTCGCTTCAGCGAGGAAGAGATGCGGAGGGTAAGGGGCCAGGAGATCGCCATGATCTTTCAGAGCATCCGCAGCGCCCTGAATCCCCTAATGCGGGTGGGTGACCAAGTGGCCCGAGTCTATCAGCTCCAGCGAGGGTTGACTCGCCAGGAAGCCTATCAGGAAGCGGTGAGGATATTGAATCGCATGGGCATCCCGGACGCGGAGAGGCGAGCTCGGGCCTACCCTCATCAACTGAGCAGGGGAATGTGTCAGCGGGTGCTGGTGGCCATGATGGTGGCTTGCCAACCTGAGCTCCTCATCGCCGATGAGCCTACCACCGGTTTGGACGTCACCATCCAGGCCCAGATCTTCGAGCTGATCAAGGATGTGCAACAGGCCACTGGTGCTTCCATTCTTCTCATTACCCACGATCTGGGGGTGATAGCCGAGACCTGCCAGAGGGTAGTGGTGATGTACGCTGGCCAGGTAATGGAGAGCGCTTCCGTGGAGCCCCTCTTCGCTCAGCCCTGTCACCCCTATACCCAGACCCTTCTCCGCTCCATATTGCGGGTGGACAAGGTGGTCGAGATACCGGAGGCTGATGTGAGCCTGGGCGAGAGGGTGAGTTATAGCCTCCGAGGTTGCCGCTTCGCCTTGCGCTGCCCGGTGGTCTTGCCCCGCTGTTGGGAAGAGCAGCCCCCTAGAGAAGAGGCTGAACCCGACCATTGGGTCTTCTGCCATAATTACGGTTAGATCATGGAACCTTTGCTAAAAGTTGTAGAGTTGGTCAAGAGTTTTCGAGAAGGACCTCTACTCCTTTGGGCGGTGAATGGGGTGACTTTCCAGATCTATCCCGGCGAGACAGTGGGGCTGGTGGGGGAAAGCGGCTGCGGGAAGACCACTACCGCCCGTTGCATCCTCCGCCTGACGGAGCCAACCGCGGGGCAGGTTTACTTCAACGGCAGCGATCTAACTAGACTCTCCGCAAGGGAGATGAGGGCCCAGCGCCGCAACCTTCAGATGGTCTTCCAGGATCCGGATACCTCTCTCAACCCCCGCTTCACCGTGCGGCGCACCCTGGCTGAACCCCTTCGGCTCCATAACTTGGTTAGCGGGCAAGGGATGGAAGAGCGACTGCAGGAGACGATGATCCGGGTGAATATGGACCTCGGCTTTCTGGATCGCTACCCCCATCAACTGAGCGAGGGACAGAAGCAACGCGTGGGGATAGCCCGGGCCATCATCACTGAGCCTCAGTTCGTGGCCCTGGATGAGCCTACCTCCTCCCTAGACATGTCTATCCGCATTCACGTCATCGGCCTCCTCCAAAGGCTCCAAGAAGAGTTGGGAATGACCTACCTTTTCATCTCTCATGATTTGAGCGCAGTGCGCGCTGTTTGCAACCGGGTCATGGTGATGTATTTGGGGCGGATCGTGGAGGCGGGACCGGCGGAGGAGATCTTCGAGCGTCCCCTTCACCATTATACCCAGGCTCTCCTCTCAGCCATCCCTATCCCCGAGCCGGGAAAAAGGCGACGGCGCATCTTACTCAGGGGGGAGCCTCCTAGCCTTTTCGACCTGCCCGAAGGGTGCGTCTTCCATGAGCGGTGTCCCCATGTGGAACCTCTCTGCCGCCGGGAGTTGCCGCCGCTCTGCGACGTAGGTGAGGGCCACCTGGTGGCCTGTCATCGGTGGGTGGAGCGATAGCGGAAACGATGGAGAAGATCGTCGTCAGTCGTGACAGCGATATCAACGACCTGGACCCGCAGAACTTCAAGTCTGATGCGGGTTACGAAGCGGTAGAGAACCTCTACAATGGGCTCTTCGACCTGGAGGCTCGACCTGGCCCTGGGGACACTTGGAGGGCCGCCTCTCAAGATGTAGTGGGGGAGGTTGTAGAGGATTATGAACTCTCTGAGGATGGCATAACCCTCACTCTACACCTGCGCCGCGGCGTGCGCTTTAGCAACGGCGCTTCCTGCCTAGCCTCCTCCGTCAAGTTCACTCTGGAACGTGCTCTCCTTGGCCCGGGATACCTGCGCCCCCTGATGGAGATGCTGACTATCACCGAGTCGGAGCAGATCCATCTCCTCGATGACTACACCTTGGAGTTACACCTTGCTCATCCTACCCCCCTCCTTTGGGAGATACTGCCTTTACAATCTTTCTCCGTGCTCGACCCAGAAACCACCAAGACGCACGCTACCTCCGATGACCCCTGGGGCTCGGGTTGGTACCGCTCTCATGCCCTGGGTACCGGCCCCTACCTCTTGAGCCAGAGCAAGCCTGGCGTGGAGTACGTCTTTGAGCGGAACCCCTACTACTGGCGGCCAGGCTCGGTAAGAAACGATGGGGTGGTGCTCAAGGTCATACCCTCCGCTAAGGAGCGACTCGAGGCTCTCAAACGCGGCCACATCGACGTTGTGATCGGTTTGCAGCCCCGGGACCTAGCACCATTGGAGGATGATCCTGATCTTGTAGTTCTCTCTTTCCCCACCACTATCTGCAAGGTGATGAGCATGAACACCGCTCTTGTCCCCTTCGATGACCTGCGCGTGCGGCAAGCCATCTCCTACGCGATCCCTTATCGCCAACTCCAAGAGGAGGTGATGGCTGGCTATTGTCAGCCGCTCACCAGCCCTGTCCCTAAGGGGATGCCCACCCATGAGGGGGGTTTCTGGGTCTACGACACGGATTGGGAGCGGGCGCGGCAACTCCTTGCGGAAGCGGGCTATGGCCAAGGGTTTGCCACGAGTCTCATCGTTCGCCGTCCCCGGGCCGATGAGACACTCTCTGCCGAGGCGATCCAACGGGCTTTGCAAGTGATCGGCGTGCAGGTCGAACTGGCAAAGGTCAGCGACGCCGAATATTACGCTCGCCTGAAGGAGTTCCCACTGGCCATCTTCGAGACCTTATCGTGGGTCAACGATCCGATCTACCACCTCCTATGGAACCTAAAAGGAGATGCGCCCAAGAACCTAGCCAACTACCGCAATGCGCGGGTAGATGAACTGATCGAGGATGGGATGCACGAGACCGATCTCCACCGACGGCGGGTGATGAGTCAGGAAGCACAGCGGATCATTGTCGAGGAAGCGCCCTGGGCGTTCCTGTACCAACCCCATTGGACGGTGGTCACCTCGAGCCACGTCACCGGCTATGCCATCTATCCAGATCTTTTGCCCCGCTATAGGTTTTTGCGCAAGCGATCGCAAGAAGCGGCCGGCTGCTAGGCGGTGCTACGGCTAAACCGCTCATGGTCTCGGCTGGCATCGAAAGTGTTCACAGCGATGGGAGGGGCGCTCAATGGCCCCCGTAGAGCGCGTCAGCAAGTGATGTCGAGGGGAGGTACCCATGGCCTTAACTTACGATCTATCCCTGGAGGGTCACGTGGCTTTAGTCACCGGGGCAGCACGAAATCTGCCAGCCGTCGTCGCCACCGAGTTCGCTGCCGCTGGCGCGGCCGTAGCCCTTAACGATGTGGCCGCCGAGAGGGAGATTCAGAAGGTGGCTGAAGCCATCAAAGGGAAGGGTGGCAAGGCGGCAGTCTTCATGGCCGACGTATCCCGTCGCGACCAGGTGGAGCAGATGGTGGCCCGGGTGACCGAGACCTTGGGCACCATCGATATCCTGGTCAACGGTGTGGGCCCCTTCGCCATAGCCCCCTTCAAAGAGCTGCCGGAAGAGGAGTGGACCAGAGTGATGGACGCCAACCTCAAAGCGATTTATCTGCTCACCCGGTTGGTGGCACCGGGTATGATGGAGAAGGGCTGGGGTCGGATCATCAACATCTCAGCCGGCTCGGCCGACATCTGTAACCATTCGGTGTACGGGCTGGCCAAATCCGCTATCCGCTTCCTGACTCAATCGCTAGCGCTGGAACTGGGGCCAGCCATCACCGTCAACGCCATCTCCCCTGGCCAGATCGCCGAGAGTGCCCCGGCCATCTCGGAGTACGACCCCACCTTCGTGGAGCGAGCCGTCAAACACACCCCCACGGGTCGGCTAGTGACACGGCGGGAGATCGCGCGGATGATGGTCTTTATCTGCTCACCCATCTTCGATTCGGTGACTGGTGAGACCATCAAGATGGACGGTGGCTGGAGCATACCTCGGTGGTAGCCCGTCTTGAACCGCAAGCCCCGGAACGGCCATTTCTCTGTGGCCCAGACCCCTCTGGCTGGCTAATTGCATTGGCCGAATTTCACGAGTTTCCTTGGCCGGATTCTGATAATCCGCGGTAGGTACACAGACTTCGCCAAGAAGAACAAGCGGTTCAGGATGGAGCACGGGCTACGCCCTAGTCCTCAGCCTGACTGTGGGGTTCGTACAGCAGGCCCAGTTCATGCGGGGATATGAGGCCCGGCTGGTTGGTTTCTTACCCCATCTCCACCTAACCGAAGCGCTTATGCACCGCTGCCTGAAAGGGGAAGCCTGCAATATACTAATAGGAGCGATCCTGCTCCGTCGTGGTGCCGCTGATAACTCCGCTCGCTTAAGCGCTGAGTCATGACCTGCTCTTAGCCCGGCCTCCTCGTAATAAGTCACCCCTGGTTTGCTAGATCAGGCCTTAGCCTTTTCTTACTTTTTTGGGACTACAATCTGGCTACCGCCTTGGCTATCCTATCGAGGGCTTTTCGGATGTTGTCCAGGGAGTTAGCATAGGAGATCCTTATGAACCCCTCGCCGTACTCGCCGAAGGCGGTGCCCGGTAGGACCGCAACCCCCGCCTCTTTCAGGAGATAATCAGCGAATTCGCCAGAGCCCATCCCCACCCCCTCGATATTAGGGAAGACATAGAACGCTCCCTGCGGCTTGACCGTACGTAGCCCTTCGATGGAGTTCAAGCCCTCGACGATCACCTCTCGTCGTTCTCGGAAGGCAACTACCATTCTGGTCACCGCCTCTTGAGGCCCCTTGAGCGCCTCAATCCCTGCCCGCTGAATGAAGGGAGGGATACAGGAGTTGCTGTTGATCACTAACCGAGTGATATGCGAGGCTAATTCCAGAGGCATTATTCCAAAGCCCAAACGCCAGCCGGTCATGGCATAGCTCTTGGAGAAACTGTCGAGGATGATGGTGCGTCTCTCCATCCCCGGCAGTGAGGCGATGCTCAGAGATTCACCTTCATAGATGATCCGGTTATACACCTCATCGGACAATACCCATAGGCCTCTTTCTACGGCTACCTCAGCCACCACTTCCAGATCACTCTTCGTCAGGACACCGCCCGTAGGGTTATGGGGCGAGTTGATGACGATCAACCTAGTCTTAGGAGAGACCTTTGACAGGAAATCCTCGACCTCGAAACGGAAACCTCGTTCCTCCAGAAGCCTCAAAGGAACCCTTTTTGCTCCTATGAAATCCGTCATAGCCTCGTATACGGGGAAACCGGGGTCGGTGTAGATCACCTCGTCGCCTGGTTCTAGAAGGGCCAGAAAGGCGAAGAAGGCGATGGCCTTACCTCCTGGGGTCACCACCACCTGTTCTGGCCTCACCTCAATACCCAGTCTAGTGGAGACACCCTGTGCGATCGCCTCTCGGAGTTCCGGGATCCCCGGGGCGGGGCCATAGCGGGTATCACCAGCCTTCAGCGCTCGGATCCCCGCCTCCAAGATGTTGGCTGGAGTCTTAAAGTCTGGCTCTCCGACCTCCAAGTGGATGATATGCGCTCCTTCAGCCTCCAGCGCCATCGCTCGGGCAAGCACCTCTATCGCCCCTTCGCCAGGTAGTCTCTTCATCCTCTCGGCGAATTCCATATCCTCCCTCCGTGAATGGATTGCCGCAGTGCTTTGCGGCCTTTTCTGTTTTTGGGCTATCCCTAGGCCAGAATAGCCGAAGGCGTGGCTTTCATCGACTGAGAACTAAACCATGGGTCATTGTATTAGTTCGGCCTCGTTCGGTCAAGGCGCTTGGCGGTAGATGCTCAGTGTTGACCCAGAAAAGGCAGGTGTGTTATATACTGGCTTATAGCGTGCTGATGGAGGAGTGGATGAGAGTTCATCAAGTCTAGGCTGCCATGCTTTTCAGCAGGGAGGCTTTAGAGACTCGAATGCTCGCCCATCTGCCAAGGGTGCCTGTGGGAAAAGTTCTCGTTGCGACTCTCGTGTGGAGGTCTGATTGGCACATTCAGCTCTCCCTTGGGTTGAAGACTCAGGGCGAACCGTACCACGGTTATCCGCATTTTCAATGAGACTAACCGCAAGCCGTGTCCACTCACCGATGAGTACTCCTGTCAAGAGATCGGGCTTTGGAGCTCCTCGGAAGAAAGGGGGTCAGAGCTAGCGCCGTCGGTTATGTTGTATTTCCTCTTCTGCCGGAGTCATGACGAGTCTGGAGTCCCTCTCGTTGGGCTGAGACGGGGCCAGTGTGGACGGTGGCAGCTTGTAGATGCGACTGCAGTATCTGTCCGTCAAGGATCCCTGCGGGAAATGTATCCAGGGAATGACCTATCCCCAGCCGGTCAAGTTCTTGGCGGACGAACTGGGGACGGGACAGTCCGAGGCTCTGAGCCAAGCCATGACGGGCACCCCAAGTCATGAGGGAGCGGGCTACGGCTTCGGCCTGAGCCTGACGGTCCGCTGCTCGGGCGGTCAGCACGTTCCATACCACCACCAGCAACTTGCGGGCGATGGCCACAATGGCCTTTTGCCCGCCAATGCGTTTTTCCAGTCGAGCGAATCGGGCTCTCCAGGCGGGATGGTTGCGGACCGCAGCCCAGGCACATTCGATCATGACCGCGCGCAATTCGCGCCGCCCCTGTTTGGTGATGCCTCCCATGCGCCGAGTCTTGCCTGAGACGTGCACCCTGGCACCCAAGCCGCTGTAGCCTACCAGCTTCTTGGCCGTTGGGAAACGGGTGATGTCACCGATGGCACTGAGGATGGTCATGGCGCTGAGCAACCCCATGCCAGGCAACTGTATCAGGAAAGCCACCTGGTCGGCCCAATGCTCGCGCTTGCTTGTCTGTGCCAACTGCGCCTCGACTTCTCTGATCAAAGGAACTGGGTAGTCCACGACGATAGATCCTGTCGGACACGCAGTCTCTCAGAACTGGAGATAGGCAGATTGCACCACCACTGGCGGTTAGCCTCTGAGAAGGGATCCCCTTCCGGGGGGACGATGTTATGACGATGGAGCACACTATGCAAGCGATTCTTGGCTGCTGTGCGCTGTTTCACCAGACGCCGGCGGTGAGAAACGAGTGCCCTCAGCTCCCTCACATAGATGGGAGGTACCCAGATGGCAGGCAGGATGTTGGCGGCCAGCAAGCGTGCCAGCACCGAGGTGTCTATCCTATCTGTCTTCACCATAGAGGCAGCGATCAACTTGACATGATGCGGATGGACGACAACTACTCGCTTCACCAACGGTTTCAGTAGATCATGGATGAACTAGGCCTTTGGGCCTGCTTCTAGGACGACTGCATCGGTGGAACGCAAGTGCTTCTTCGCCCAGTCCTCGAATTTGACAGAAGGCACTCGGCGGGGTTGGAAGGCCACCTGCTGCTGGCCGTCAACCGCACCAGCCACGATGTAGCTCTTGTGGAGATCGAGAGCGACAAAACGTTGAATTCGATCAGGCATGTTTAAATCCTTTCGCTATTGGTTTGCCTCTAGGCCGAGAGGCGCGGGGGGCGCGTCATTTTGGGTCGATGTATGTGGCACACACCGATGCGAGCTTGGCCGCAGAGACGGCCTTCTCATGTGAACGGAATTGGGCGGGTGGCACCAAACAAATGAACGTTCTCGACTGTAGACAGTCCTGGACAGACTTGACATCGAGCCGACCCCTGGCCCGTTGATGCCGGCTTGCCCCGGTACTTGCCAGGCCGAGGGACGGGCCGACGCCACACATCCCCTAGGGCGTCCCCGCCCCATTCGCCGATGGACGGAAGATACCCAATGACACGCCCCTTCGCAAGCCGGGCTACCCGGCCGCCGAAACCCCTGGCTTTACTACATATTAACAAATGAAAATGTCACTGGGATACCCTCTCTTGTCTGGCTCTGAATAGGTGTAGATAGCGTTTTGTAAACGTCCTCCGGGCACCAGGCAAATGAAGGACATGATCGATTAGGTTGTAGATCGACGCTACTATCGAGGGTTGACCTGGGCACGCAGAGTTCGAAGCTTTTCCTTTTGTTCTTCAGAGATCACATCGGTTTCATAGAGGCGTCAAATGGCGAAGGTTTTCTCTGTGAGGCGCATGACCGGCCCTGGCCTGTTACGTGCCAGGACAGGCACCAGGTAGCTGCGTCCCAACACCGCTATCCGTTCGCTCCAGCCAGTGGCGACATCGATCATTTGTAGTGTATGCACATACTCGCCAGAAGCACTGGGACCACAATGATGGACCAAATCCACTTGGAAGTGGCCCGGTTGTTGTTCATGCCAGGAGATTCGTTTCATCGGGATCTCTCGGGTCACCCTATGGGCACTCTCAGGGCCTTTGCGGGGAAGGCGAGGCCGGTCTTGCCTAATCCCTGCCAGGATATGCCCGACAGTGGAAACACTGATGCGGCCTGGCTTTCCCAGCAACGGTGGGGATACCTCCATCTCACCGTGAGTGGCTAGGTGAGTAGCCATCCAAACTAGATTGGGGGTGAGACGCTCGGCATAGAGGTAATCAAAACTCTCAGCGATGACCCGCAAAGCGTCATCGACCTCTGGTCCGTAGGTAC
>JBHIDN010000028.1:0-9377 GCA_046760125.1 Anaerolineae bacterium | reverse complement strand
AGGTTACATCCTCAAGTCTCTGAGAAGATGGGGGCTTGACAAAGATGGTGTGTTGGTGTAACTTAAGATTTGCAAGCACTCATACCTTGCTTGCTCCGCTTACCAACAAGAGCCTGCAACGCTCAAGGGAAAGGGGGTGATGGTTCGGGGGCTGTCGGTTGGAAACGCTAAGGCGATTTGAACTCAAAGGAGGAGAGGGTAGATGTTTTCAAGTAGAAGGCTTTGGGCCTTTCTGGGAATGGTGGTGATCTTAGCCCTGATAGTCAGCGGCTGCGCTCCAGCGGCAACCCCCACGCCGGCTGTCGAAGAAAAGAAGTTAAAAGCCGCTTGGATCTATGTGGGTCCCATCGGCGACTATGGCTGGACCCACGCCCACGATGTGGGGCGCCGGTACGTCGAGGATAAGTTCCCTTGGCTGGAGACCGTTTATGCCGAGAGTGTGGCCGAGGCCGACGCTGACCGCTACATCGATAGGTTCATCGTCGAAGAGGGGGCCGATGCGGTCTTCACCACCAGTTTCGGGTTTATGGACGCCACCATAGATGCCGGGGGAAAGTATCCCGACAAGATACTCTTCCACTGCTCCGGCTACAAGAGGGCGCCGAATGTGGGCACCTATTTCGCCGAATTCTATCAACTGTACTACCTGAACGGGCTCATGGCCGGAGCGCTAACTAAGACCGGCAAGGTCGGTTACGTGGCGGCTCATCCGATACCCGAGGTGGTGAGGCACATAAACGCCTTTGCTCTAGGGGTGAAGGAGGTCAATCCCGAGGCGACGGTTGACGTACGGTGGCTCTTTGCCTGGTATGATCCAGCTAAGGCCAGGGAGGCCGCCGAATCCCTGATCGCGGCAGGTGCGGATGTCCTCGCCTTTACCGAGGACTCCCCCACGGTGATAGAGGTCGGTCAGGAGTATGTCGAGAAGGGACAGCCTGTCTATACCTTCAGCCACTACAGCCCCATGCAGAAGTTTGGCCCCGATTCTTGCGTGAGCGGCCAACTCGTGCATTGGGAGGTCATCTACGAGGACATACTGGCCAAGATCTACTCGGGTGCTTACACCACCACTGACCTCGAGGACGTGGATTACTGGTGGATGCTGAAGGAAGGGGCGGTGGAACTAGGAGCAGAGTTCGGTGTCCCCATCAACCCTAAGTTCGAGTCGCCCCTCAGGGAGAAGAAGGTGACCGACCCGGTGCTGGGTGAGATCAGCGTATACGATCTGGTCATGACCAGGCTGGAGCAGATGAGCGAAGAGACGGTGCTCTTCGACCCCTTCACCGGACCCATCAGGGACCAGGAGGGCAATGTAAGGATAGAGGCTGGGCGCAGGGCGACTCACGACGAGCTCTGGCTCATGGATTGGTTTGTGGAGAACGTGGTGGGCGCAATCCCGCGCTAAAAACCTTTCCCCTTACAAACTCGGAGCTCGACGGGGGATATGAAATCGTTCGATTTCCTCTATCCCCCTTTTCCCTGAAAGAGATGCCGGACGAGGGGAGTGGAGATGCCCGAAAGAGAAGAGCGGGGAGAAGTTGTCGTAAGCATGAGGGGGATCGTGAAGCGCTTCCCCGGCGTCGTGGCTAATGATCATGTGGATTTTGAGGTCAGGGCTGGCGAGATTCACGCTCTTTTGGGGGAGAACGGCGCGGGCAAGACCACCCTGATGAACATCCTCTACGGGCTGTATAGCCCCGATGAGGGAGAGATATATGTCAGGGGCAAAAGGGTTACCATAAGATCGCCAAGGGATGCCATCGAGCTGGGGATAGGCATGGTACATCAGCACTTCATGCTGGTCTATCCCCACACGGTCGCTGAGAACATCGTCTTAGGTCTTTCTTCCGCCGATTTCTTCTTTCCCCTCAAGGAAGTCAAAGGAAAGATCACCGAGTTTTCAGAAAGATACGGTTTGGAGGTGAACCCTGAGGCAAAGATATGGCAACTCTCGGCTGGTGAGCAGCAACGCGTGGAGATCATCAAGGCCCTCTACCGAGGTGCTGATGTGCTTATCCTCGACGAGCCGACATCGATGTTGGCCCCAGGCGAGACAGAGGAGCTATTCACCACCCTTCGGCGCATGGCGGAAGAGGGACGCGCGATTGTGTTCATCACCCACAAGCTCGACGAGGTGATGGCCATAAGCGACCGTGTCACCGTGCTGAGGCGGGGCAAAGCGGTAGCCACGCTCGAAAAGTCTCGGACGAACAAGCGGGATCTGACCAGGATGATGGTGGGTCGCGAAGTGCTGTTCCGCTTGCAGAGGAAACCGGTCGAGAAGGGCGGAATCGTATTGGAGGTTAAGGATCTTCATGCCTTAAACGATAAAGGGCTGACAGCCCTCAAGGATCTTTCCTTCACTGTACGCAAGGGAGAGATTCTAGGGATAGCAGGTGTGGCGGGCAACGGCCAGCGGGAGCTGGTCGAGGTCATCACCGGTTTGCGCCAGGCGATAGAAGGCAAGGTGATTCTCCTGGGAGAGGATATCACGAACTGTTCACCGGGGGAGATCATAGGGAGAGGGGTAGCACATATTCCAGAGGAACGCATTAGGATGGGGCTCGTCCCGGACATGAGTGTCGCTGAAAACCTCATCCTGAAGGCATATCGGTATTCTCCCTGTTCCCAACGGCTATTTCTGAACTACGCTTTCATCGGCCAACGCGCTGAAAGGTTGATCTCGGAATATGAGATCGTAACTCCGAGCAAGGATGCCCCGGCCAAACTCCTCTCCGGGGGCAATATCCAGAAGCTCATTCTGGCCAGAGAGATCTCCGAAGAACCTGTTCTGATAGTGGCTGCGCATCCGACCTATGGGCTCGACGTTGGGGCGACCGAGCGTATCCGCCAGTTATTGTTGGAACAGAGCGAGAGAGGTGCGGCCATCCTGTTGGTATCTGAGGATTTGGAAGAGATAATGACCATCAGTGATCGTATCGCGGTGATGTTTGAGGGGAGGATCGCTGGAATAGTGGATACGGCAGAAGCGGAGGTGGAGGAGATAGGATCGATGATGGTTGGCGCTAGGAAGGAGCAAGAAAGAGAATAGCCCATGAGAGTGAGAATAGAAAAGAGATTGATCCCCTCAAGGTGGATGACCATATCCGCTCCTATCTTATCCCTAGCGCTGGCTTTGCTGGTCATCGCCCTTGTTTTTTGGGGATATGGCGTCAGCCCCCTGCTTGCCTACAAGAGGATATTCGTCGGAGCCTTTGGGAGCCTTTACGGATTGTCTGAGACGATAGTCAAGGCGATCCCCCTCATGATATGTGGGGTGGGGTTGGCCATCGCCTTCAAAGCGCTGGTCTGGAACATCGGTGCTGAGGGACAGTTACTCATGGGGGCTGTTGCCGCCACCTGGGTGGCGCTATATGTGATTCCCGATGCTCCTGCGGCGGTGCTCTTACCGTGCATGTTCGTGGCAGGCTTCTTAGGGGGTGCCATCTGGGGTTTCATTCCCGGGATCTTGAAGGCCAAACTTAGGGCCAATGAAGTGATCACCAGCCTGATGATGGTCTATATCGCCAGCGAGTTAGTGAATTACCTGGTCTATGGCCCTTGGAAAGGTCCTGGCGAATGGGGGTTTCCCTACACAACGAAGTTCCCCCCTTCAGCCCAGCTTCCGCGTCTGCTGGACACCCGCATCCATTATCCCACTCTCATCCTCGCCCTTCTGCTGGCTGTGCTAGTATATCTTCTTGTGATGCGGACCAAGCTGGGCTATGAGATCCGGGTCACGGGCGAGAACCCAGAGGCGGCAAGATATGCTGGGATGAGTTACTTTAAGACCGTGGTGCTAGTCATGCTCATCAGCGGGGGACTGGCTGGGTTAGCCGGCGTGGGAGAGGTAGCAGGGATTCACCATCGGCTTAGATACCCACAAGGCATCTCTCCAGGCTATGGGTTTACGGCCATCATCGTGGCTTGGCTGGCGAGACTGAACCCGTTGGCGGTTATCCTTACCTCTTTGCTATTTGGGGGACTGCTGGTGGGAGGGGATGCGATACAAGTGGCGTTAGGGTTGCCGGTGGCCACGATAAACATTTTCAACGGTGTGATCCTCTTCTTTGTGCTCGGTGGTGAACTCCTCACGCGGTACAAGATCACCTTTGAAAGGAGGAGGGAGGAGTGATCCTAGAGTTCATTGTGGCTGCATTGAAGGCTGCTATCCCGGCCGGGACACCCCTCCTCTTCGGGACCTTGGGCGAGATCTATGCCGAGCGCTCAGGTGTGCTGAATCTTGGGGTCGAGGGGATGATGATCATGGGAGCGGTAACAGGCTTTGGGGTGACGCTGACTACGGGCAACGTTTGGTTAGGGATAACCCTAGCCGCCATAGCGGGAGGGCTTCTGGCTCTGGTACACGCTTTCTTGAGCATAACGCTGCGAGCTAACCAAATCGTCTCGGGACTCGCTCTCACCATGTTTGGGTTGGGCATGAGCGGGTTAGTGGGCAAAGAGTATGTGGGTACTCCACTGCCTTTTCGACTCCGTTCACTTACTATACCTGGATTGAGCGATATCCCGATTTTGGGTCCCATCCTCTTCCAGCATGACCCATTGGTCTACTTGGCGTTGGCACTCGTCCCTTTGCTTTGGTTCGTCCTCTTCAAAACCAAGGCTGGAATCAGCATAAGATCGGTCGGCGAGAGCCCCGCGACTGCGGACGCCTTGGGGGTGAACGTTTACCTGGTTCGTTACCTCTGTGTCTCCCTAGGAGGGGTCCTTGCCGGGCTGGGAGGGGCGTACCTTTCCCTGATATATGCCCCGGCATGGATAGAGGGTATGACAGCCGGCGCAGGCTGGATAGTGATCGCCCTTACGATCTTCGCCACGTGGAGTCCTGGTCGTGCTCTCATAGGGGCATATCTCTTTGGGGCGGTCAAGGTCTTGCAGTATAGACTCCAGCCTTTAGGGGTATCACCTAACCTCCTGAATATGTTACCCTTTATCTTCACCATCATCGTCTTGCTCGCTGGGACGGGAGAGGTGATAAGGAAAAGGATAGGCGCGCCCTCCGCCCTCGGCATACCCTATGCTAGGGAGGAGAAATAGGCGTTCTGAGCAAGAAGACAAAGGGTCTCCGACGATAGAATCACTCTCCTAGGGGGTGGTGCCGAGGTCTATAGATATTACACCCGCTGCCTGCCCTGCTCTTTCCCACCACTTGACATCGTTGGAACGCCTCGGTACAACGGATTCAAAATCCAAAAAATAGCAAAAGCCTGGCGGGTTACACCTAACCATTGAGGCTGAGGTCTAGGGCGCAACAGACGCCTTGGCACACATGCTCTACCACAGCGGCTCGTCTGTTGGAACTGGCAGGCGAGCCTATTGTTTATGGCTGACTCTCCTGCGGCAGGGTGGGGGGGCAGGCGGTGAGGGTTCTTGGGGATGAGTTGCATCTGTAAAATGAAGAGAGGTAATTCATGATAGTCAAGGCTACTGAACGGCAGGAACGCACGTTCAAGGGAGTGGACTTTCTGGTGGGGGCGACCGGGGAGCGCATGATGGTCACTCTGATGACCTTCAGAGAGGGTCAGGAAGTAGGTACGCACCGTCACCCTCATGAACAGGCCGGTTACTGCATCCGGGGCCGCTTCGTGTTGACCATAGATGGCGTGTCAACACTCATCGAACCGGACGATAGTTACGTTATCCCGGGTGGCGCGTCCCACAGCTATCGGGTGCTGGAGGACGCCCTGGCCGTTGAGATGTTCTCGCCGCCACGGGAAGATTATCGGTAGGTGGTCCCTATGGTCTCCGTCTGCCCGGTGGGTAATGAATGCAGGAGGGAGAGAGCGAGTTGGAACTTCAATCATCCACCTGGAGTGTTCAGCATCTGGTGACAGAGTGGGAGAACGAATGTGAGGGTGTGGGCTTCGTGCTGAGAATCTGGGGGTAATCTTGGAGCTGTAAGGAAAGATAGACCATGGAATCCATGGCGGAGACTATTCTCGTTATCATTTTTGTCGCCTCGATCATCCTCCAGTTTGTGGCTGCCTATCTTGCCCTTCGATTTAGATGGGAAAAGGCGGCCACTGGGGGTTGGTTACTCATTACCATAGCCCTCGTCCTCATGGGGCTCAGACGAGTGAGTTCCCTCAGTGGAAAGTTAACAGGAGTAGAAATATTTGTGGGTCTCGCTCCGGAATTCCTGGCGCTGCTTATCTACATCTGTATGGTCTTGGGGATCTGGGGTCTCCTTCGTTCCTTCAGCCTCGTGAGTGATAGGCTGGCTAAATCAAAGAGACTGACCAGGATGGCCGAGGAGCACGCGCGGTTGTATGAGTCTTATGTGGAGAAGAGCCAGAGGCTCGAAGCCCTGCGAAAGATCGACCAAGCCATTATGGCAGAGAGGGACCTGGGGAAGGTATTGCAACTGATACTCGACTCCGCCAAGAGTCTAGTCCGGGCCAGGGTGGGGCAAATCAAATTGCTTGATCCCGACGCTGCCGAGGCATTAATGATACTACACTCGGGTCTACAACCTGGTGAATGTCGAGTGTTGAAGGATAGGGTATCAATTCGCGGTGTCCAACGGAGAATCATTGACAAGGGAGTGCCGGTGCTCATAGAGGATATCTCGGCAGAGCCCGATTCCATCGGTCTTCCCAAGGGCCACCCCCGCCTTAGAGAATTACTGGGAGTACCAGTAAAGGATGCACAGGGCCGAGTCATCGCCCTTGTTCTCCTTTCTGACAAAGAAGGTGGTGAGCATTTTACGCCATCCGATCAAGAGATAGCCGAGGCCTTCGCATCTCAGGCAGCCATAGCCATCCAAAACGCGCGGCTATATGAGGATGTACAGCGGCGGCTGGAGAAGCAACAGCTGCTAGGTGAGATCGCAGCCCGGTTCTCGTCGACCTTGGATATGTCCGATGTGCTGCCCCAAGTGGTGAAAGGTGCCGCCAAACTCGTGGCGGGAGATGCGGGAGCGGTGGCCCTGTTTGACGAGAAGAAGCGGGTGATCACTTACCCCTACTTCTACAACCTGCCAGAACATCTGACACTGGTCACCGTGCCCGAAGGTGGTGGGCTGGCTGGACATTGCATGACCACACGACAAGCCGTCATAGTGGATGATTATCCAAGCCATCCGGCGAGTGTAAAGGCCTTCGTTGAGGCCGGGGTGAAATCGCTGGTAGCCGCACCAATAATCATAGGCGAGAGAGCATTGGGCACGGTGGGGATGTTTTTCCTCCATGAGCCCGGGCATTTCACCGAGGAAGATGCAGATCTCCTTCGCGCGGTGGCTAATCAGGCAGCCATCGCCATCCAGAACGCGCGTGCCTACGAGGAACTCAAGGCTCTAAACCTGCAGACTATCGAGGCGTTGGCTAGAGCAGTGGAGGCCAAAGACCCCTACACCGCTGGGCACTCCACAGTCGTTACTGACCATGCGGTGGCCATCGCGGAGAGGATGGGTCTGGCAGCAGAGGAGATCGAGACCCTGCGCATGGCTGGCCTCCTGCATGATATAGGCAAGATCGGCATCCCCGGCTCGGTGTTGAACAAGCCATCTAGGCTCACCTCTGCAGAGTTCATAATGATACAGAGCCATCCCGTTATCAGCGCAGAGATCATCGGGAAGGTGAAGCCCCTCACTGGCACTGTGCCAGTCATTCGGCATCACCATGAGCGCTATGATGGTACAGGCTATCCCGATGGCCTCAAGGAGGAAGAGACACCCCTTTTGGCTCGTATCCTGGCCGTGGCTGATGGGTTCGAGGCCATGACCTCTGACCGTCCCTATCGCAAGGCCTTCACGGTCGAGGAAGCCATCGAGGAATTGAAGGCCGGGGCAGGCACCCGGTGGGATCCGGCAGTGGTAGAGGCTTTTCTTGAGATCCTTGAGGAGGAGAGCACCGTGGACAAGAAGCCTTCCCCCTGACCCTTCACACCATTATCTGGGCCGCCGTCCCTGCATCCGAGGGCAGAGTAGGAGAAGGAAAGTGTAGGGTATGGCCACGCTAACCAACGACTTGTATGCTACGAGGCCATCCCAGTAGGAACAAGCCCCTTCCCAGTGTGGACGGAAGGGGCTTTCCCCTTTAATAATAATTGAGATGCTATTGCGCACCCAGTGGGCGGATCCTAAGGTTCATGATCAATACACCCCGGTGTTCGGCCGCCGCTGGGCGAAGGATATAATCCCAAGACTACGGCCAGGCAGAAGTGGGCGCCATGACTCCACGAGGCTTTGAGGAAGGTTAGTGTAATCACCTCGTGGGATAACCTAGTATCCGCTGGGCTAAGATACACTCGTGACCTGTGAAACCTATGCAGGCTTCAAGGGGAGTGGCAGGTGGGTTTACCGCCACCCTCTTTAAGGCCGTGTAGAGGTGGCACAACGGCAGCCCCATGACGTTGGCATAGCACCCCTTCACCCTAGCCACCGGTTGAAACTCCTCGTCTTGTATGGCATAACCCCCTGCTTTATCGAAAGGCTCCCCTCGCCCTATATAGCGCGCTATCTCCTCCTCAGAATAGTCCCTCATCCATACTTGGGTGTCGGCCATTGCCTCTCTTTTCTTTCTTGTGGCCACATCGAGAACTCTCACACCGCTGATAACTCGGTGCTTCTTCCCCCTCAGCGCCTTCAAGATGGCGACCGCCTCGTCCCTATCCTTGGGCTTTCCCAGGATCTTCTCCCCCGATATGACCAGGGTATCAGCGGCCACGATGATAGCCTCCGGGTGGCTCATAGCCGCTTCTTGAGCCTTGGCGGAGGCCAGACGCAAGGCGGTGCCCTTCGGGTCCTCCCCCTCCAAAGGGGTCTCATCCACTTGAGGATCGACCGCCTGGAAAGGCAGGCCCAAGAGGGCGAAGAGTTCCCTTCGCCGGGGCGAACTGGAGGCTAAAACTATCATCGGCTTCTCGACCACGTTCTTTATTGTATCCCTTTTTGGCATTTCCTCAAAGGATGGTATACTTGATGCTGTGAGATGGCCAATTCTCTCTTGAAGGAGACGAACGATCTCGATTTCGGCTCCTTGGAGCCGGGTGATCTCTTGTTAGCGGCCAACCCCACCGACCCTTGGTACATCAGATATACTCTCTTCTGGTCCCATGTGGGGATAGTGACCGGGGAGGGGGTGATCGACGCTATTCGAGACCCCCGCGGCGAGTATGTCGAACTCCAGAGATGGGGGAGGGTGCAAAGTGTTCCCTTCAAGGTCTACGCCGCCAACCACGACATCCTAGCCCTCCGGGTGAAGTGCAGCCCGGAGGTGAGACGGGCTGCTGTCGAGTATGCCCAGGGGAAGATCGGGCTCCCCTATTCGCCCAGCATCCGTAAGATCCTCTTTAACCGCCGGGATACCGATCATTATTCCTTGTGGCTCTTTAGCCTGGCAAGCCTACATGGGGCA
>JBHIDN010000027.1:0-9392 GCA_046760125.1 Anaerolineae bacterium | reverse complement strand
CACCAGGGGTCTCCGCATCTCCCAAGTGATAGGGACTCAGATCGACAGCCTCCCAGAAGGGGTTAAAGATCTCCACGAACTCATCCCCTTCGCTATCAAAAATCTTACCATCGTATAGGACCTCGCTTATGAGGAGAGGGACTAAAGGAGGAGTGGGGGTGGGAGTAGGAGTCGGGGTAGAAGTAAAGGTAGGGGTAAAAGTGGGAGTAGCGGTGGGAGTGGGGCTGGGGGTGGGAGTTGGGGTAGAGGTGGGAGTGAAAGTGGGGGTGGGCAAAGCCAAGAGGACAAAGGTAAGATCATCGAAGAAAATGGGGGTCGCGGGGTTGGCATCGTGGACATACGCCATACACTCTATGCGGGCAACGGTGGCGGCAGCGGGCGCTTGTACACTATCACCACCATTGTATGGGATGCGAAGCTCATGATAACCGGCCTCGTCATCGTAGAGTTTCTGAGAATCAACGGTCAAGAGGCTCCCCAAGGAGTTCCGCCAATCGATGCGTAGCATAGCCCAGTCAGAGTTTGGGCTATCCTTATAGTTATAGACCCAGCCAGACAGAGCGTAGTAGCCACCCCCTTCCACGGGCACGTCTTGATAGATGTAGATGAGTCCAGCCCCCACTTTTCTGTTCAAGGAGGCGGCCCAACTGCCACTATAGGCTTGGGTAGTGGTGACAAATTCGGTAGTATCTGGGTGGTCTGGGAGCCAGTTTATGGTCCCCTCCTCGAAGCCTGGATTCTGGAGCAGGTTTGAACCGCCAGAAGCCCGCCCCGCAGAGGGTGAAAGGAGGAGAGCAAGCAGAAGGAAAAAGCAAAACCAGACAATGAGGGAAACAACGAGCGTCCGCTTTGTCATATTGTGGGTTAGGATACAACATTGCAAACCCGCCGTCAAAGGGAAAAGAGCAAAACAGGGAGCCGAATTCGGCTCCCCGTTAGAAAGAGCGTGTTCTGAGCGAGGCAGGTATTAGGCGAGGTTATGCAGCCAAGAGAACACCCAGAAGCGGCCATAGCCCAAAAATGTCGCCGCGAATGACCACCTCTACTCCTCGCTGATCTTTATATAGTCGATCTCCAGCCATTGCCGGTGGGGCACCGCCAACAATCCCGTCTCTAACCCACCGGCAGGGGTCATGGAGGCGCAGTTATTGTCCATCCAGGCCACGAAACCCAAAGGGAGTGTAGGAGGGTTGGCTACCCGATAGACCTCCCTCCCATCCACCCGGAAGAGGGCCACCTCCCGCCGCCAATGGAGAGAGTAGGTATGCCACCCTGTCATATCTGTGTCCAAGAGCCTGTCGCCCATGCTCAGGGTACGGTAGGCCAACCCTAGGAACACCTTGCTAGTGAGGGGCACTCTTGTGACCAGGTCGACCAGACCCATGAGCGGCCCCATCCCTCTACCTCCATTGAGCATCGCTGCCTTCCAGCCATTTCCAGGCTGACCGGGGGTTAGAGAGACAGCGGAGGGAGGAGAGGCGTAGAAGAACCATACCCAGTTGGGGGGCACCCTTATCCCCCCTTCCCAGTCGTAGGGAGCGTTCCAAAAACCGAAGCCCGCTGTTCCCAAAAGTTCCACCGCAGGGTGGGAAAAGCGGGCTCTTACCTCCATACTCAAGGGGGGAGTCCAGGGAAAGTTCTCCCTCGCATGGTGGCGATGATCGTTGATCTCCGCATCGGAGAGTTCTCCTGCCCTGGCCCCCTCCAAGGAGAAGAGTACCGTCTCGGGCGCGCGCTCTATCTCCCCGTGGCCCACAGCGAATCGCACCCAATATGGCGAGATACCGCCCTCAAAACGGTCGATGACCGTCCTTTGCCAGGCGGCGTCAACACCCATCAGTACCTCCGGATGGATCACAGGCGGCCAGAAGAGAACCTCTTGGCAACGTTGAGAAGGGCCAGGCTCACCGTCTCGCCTCCCAACCCTACCCTCAACCCCTATCCATCTACATAGAAGGTGATCCCCAAAAGGCCGGGGCCGGTATGGCAACCCATAACTGGAGAGAACTCAGCGACATAGATCTCGGTGGGGTCGAACCGAGAAAGTATCTGGGCTTTCAACTCTTCAGCCTCACCAAGAGCATCGGCATGGAGGACGGCGATATGGAGACCTCCCTTCTCCGCCGTCTTAGGTATAGCCTCGATCATTATCTGGACCGCTCTTTTCCTACTCCGCACCTGAGCATAGAGCCTGGCCTGGCCATCATAAAGATGAAAGATGGGCTTAATGTTAAGCATGGATCCCAGGGAGGCTTTCAAGGTTGGGACTCGACCGCTCCGTCGCAGATACTCCAAGGTATCCAAGGTGGCGAAGACGTGCACCTTAGGGATAAGGCTCTTCACTCTGGCTACTACTTCCGACAAAGAGGCTCCTCCCGTTGCGGCGCGAGCCGCCTCCAGGACAAGAAAGCCCTGCCCCATGGTGGCCGTCCGACTATCTATCACCTCGATGGGGATGGTAGCCGCCTGCTTCGCTGCCAAAAGAGCGGTGTTGTAGGTCCCACTAAACTCCTGAGCCACATGGATCGAGGCGATAGCCTCGGCCTCCTCGCTCAACTCACCGTATAGCCGCGTAAAATCCCCAGCCAAGGGCTGGGAAGTGGTTGGCAGGCTCTTGGCCGTCCTGAGGCGACGATAGAACTGACTGGGGGTTATGTCTATACCGTCGCGGAGGGTTTCTCCCTCCCAGATGAGTTGGAAAGGGACAACGGCGATATCGTACTCCTCCACCAGTTCAGGAGGCATGGCTGCCCCACCATCGGTGACAACCGCTACCTGAGCCATGGATCCGCCTTTCAAGGAGATGATTTCACAGACCCCAATATAACATACCTTGGCAAGGAGAGCCAAGGGGCAACCACCAAGACCACCCCCTACCATTCTAACCCCCAGAAAAGTATGCGGTTACGACCCTCCCCATTGCCCCCTTCTCTTGAACCTGCTAAGATAGAGTGAGGAGGAAAGCGATGAAGAGCGAGGATCCCAAAGCCGAGATAGTGGCTAAGGTAAAGCGAGGCGAGAGCCTAGAGGGTGCTCGACTACCCTTTATAAACCTGAAGCGAGCGCAACTTGAGGGCGCTAATTTCCAAAGGGCAGATCTCACCGGGGCTGCCCTCCTCTTCGCTAAACTGCAAGGGGCCAATCTGCGAGAGGCAAAACTAGAGGGAGCCGTCCTGAGAGGGGCAAAGTTAGAGAAGGCGAATCTAGTCGGAGCAGACCTGCACGGTGCTTTCCTGGGCATGACCGACCTCACCAAGGCCGATTTGAGTGAGGCCAACCTCAAGGGAGCCAACCTTCAAAGCGCGATTCTCAGAGAGGCCAAACTAGTGAAGGCCGACCTCCAAGATGCGTACCTAGAGAGCGCAGATCTGGCGGGAGCGAACCTGAGAGGGGCGACCCTACGTGGCTCCTACCTCCGGGACACGAATTTCCAAGGGGCCGAACTCGAGGGTGCGGATTTCAAGGGCGTCCAAGGCGTGAGAGCGAAGACGGGGGAATACCTGCGAAGCAAAGGCATCACCTTCTAAGCCTCCACCTTGACCGAAAGGGCCGAATGGGCTATACTACTACTGCGGGGTGTAGCGCAGGTGGTAGCGCGCAGCGTTTGGGACGCTGAGGTCGTAGGTTCAAGTCCTATCACCCCGACAGGTGTGAGCGGGAGTAGCTTAGTGGTAAAGCATCTGCCTTCCAAGCAGAGGAGCGCGGGTTCGAATCCCGTCTCCCGCTCCAGGGGCCCATAGCTCAGTGGCAGAGCGGCCGGCTCATAACCGGTTGGTCCCTGGTTCGAGTCCAGGTGGGCCCATTCAACGGTAAGAGTCCACGATGTGGGCTCTTCTTTTTATCATTGCCTCACCTCTGGGAGAGTGATATAATCGAAGGAGAGAAGCCCAGGGGAGCGCCTCCATGAAAGTAGTCACCTCTTCACAGATGCGCGAAATCGATGAAAAGGCCAACGCTGGCGGGCTCTCCACCGCCACCATGATGGAGAACGCGGGGCGAGCCGTAGCCCAAGAGATAGGACGCCGCATAGAGATAGAAGGCAAGGAGATACTGGTCTTGGTTGGCCCGGGGAATAACGGGGGCGACGGCCTGGTAGCCGCCCGCCACCTCCATGATTCCGGCGCAAAGGTCAACCTCTACCTTTGGAAACGCAAAATAAGAGGGGACGAGAATTTTGCCCTCACTCAAAAGAGGGACATACCCTTCCTCAGAGCCAGAGATGACCCCGACTTCGCTGGCCTCCGCCATCTTCTGAGCAAGGCTCAACTGATAATCGATGCCCTGTTAGGTACGGGGGTCTCGCGCCCCATCACCGGAACGCTAAAAGGGCTCCTGGATACCGTTCGAGAGAGGTTAAAGGAAAAGCCGACCCTTCTCGTGGCCCTCGATCTCCCCACTGGGCTCGACTGCGATACGGGGGCCGTGGATCCAGCGACAATCCCCGCCCACCTCACCGTGACCTTGGCCTTCCCCAAGAGAGGCCTCTTCCTTTTTCCCGGCGCAGCCTACACAGGAGAACTGGTGGTGGCCGACATCGGCATACCTGAATCCTTGGCCCAAGAGATAAAAACCCACCTGGCCACCGCCGAGATGGTGGCCCAGGTCCTCCCCCCCAGACCCCTCAACGCTCACAAAGGAACCTTCGGGAAGGCTCTTATCGTGGCCGGTTCGGTCAACTATACGGGAGCAGCCTATCTGGCTAGTGCTGCAGCCACGAGGGTGGGAACAGGTCTGGTCACCCTGGCCTTGGCCGAGAGCCTACACCCTATCTTGGCCTCCAAACTCCATGAGGTGACCTTCCTCCTTCTGCCCCACGATCTGGGCGCTCTGGTCCCCGGTGCGCTTCCCCTCCTAGCCGAGAGCCTACCAGATTATGACGCCTTGCTCCTAGGCCCCGGTCTAGGCAGGGAGGACCAGACGTTAGATTTCGTCCATCGCCTCCTAGGGCTCCACGCCGCTGGGGTGAGGAGGCATATCGGCTTTATGACCGGGGAGGAAAGAGAGGAACTCACCTCCTTGGAACTACCCCCGCTAGTCATCGATGCCGATGGCCTAAACGCCCTGGCCCAAGCGCCGGAATGGTGGAAATCTTTCCCCGGGCCAGCCGTTCTCACCCCCCACCCAGGGGAGATGGCTAGACTCCTCGACTCCTCAGTGAAAGAGATAGAAAAAGATAGGGTGGGAACAGTGGTTAGTGCGGCCCAAAAATGGGGACGGGTGGTAGTCCTCAAAGGAGCACACTCTCTGGTGGCTGCGCCCGATGGTCGGCTCACCTTCAGCCCCTTCGCCAACCCTGGCCTAGCCACAGCGGGCACGGGCGATGTCTTGGCCGGGGCTATTGTGGGCTTCCTAGCCCAGGGGCTCCCCCCCTACCAAGCGGCCCTCGCCGGGGTCTTCCTCCACGGCTTGGCCGGTGAGATGGCCCGCCAGGAGATGGGAGAGACTGGGATGGTGGCCGGCGATCTTTTGCCCCTCCTCCCCCAGGCGATAAGGAGCCTTAAATAGAAAAAAGGGGAGCGTTCCGCTCCCCTTCTCAATAGAGTTGGATCAGGGTTAGGCTTTGGCCTTCTTCCCTTTCTCCTCCTCTAACTTGGCTAGCAGTTCTTCTTTCTTCTGAGCGGCTGCCTCTTTTCCCTCCTCGACCGCCTCTTCCAAGCGGGCCTTCTGCTCCTCCAAGACCACCTTTCCCGTCTCCTGAAGTTCTTCGGCCTTCCTACGAGCCTCCGCCGAGATCTCCTCCGCTCGAGTCTTGAGTTCGATACCTCTCTCCCTCAGTTGGGCTCTTGTCTCCTCGCCGGGCTGGGGAGCCAATAGTAAGCCGATAGCCGCCCCGATTAAACCCCCCAGTATGAAACCCGCCAGGAACTCTCCGCCTTTAGAATTGTCAGCCATTCCGGACCTCCTTTCCCCAATGATCTAGGACCGCTACTCTCTTTTCGGCCCTCGCCTTAACACCCCGATCACCCTGCTTATTGCGGTAGCGAAACTCGCCGCCCTCACCAAAGGGACGATCAAGGTATCGCTAACGAAAGAGGTAGTACCTCGCACGGTACTCACCGTCTCATTGGCCGAATCCAGAATAGGTTTGACCTCCTCCTCCAACATCTTGGCCAGCCCCCTGATCTGGATAGCCAGGAGGATGAGAAGAAAGCCGATGACCAACGACTCCAAAGCCAAAATGATAATAGCGATATCGCGCACTAAGGTGAGAGTAATGGCCATCTTTTGCCTCTAAACAATTATATCACACCTTCAGCCGCTTAGCAATAAAAAGCCCCATCCAAGAGCCGATAGTCCCCTCTATCAGGTGCAAGGGGCCGATGGTGAGGAAAGAGAGGCCCAAAGCCTCCGCCCCTAACTGGCCAACCGTGAAACCGATGACCGCCGCTACCCAAAAAAGAACCAGTTCCCTTATTCTCCTCCCCCAAAGGAGATGAAAAAGAATGGCGTTGATGGTGGCTAAAAGGAAGAGAAAGGCAAGAGGGGGGGATAAAGGAGGGCACATCTCAGATCCCGGCCTCGATGATTCCGCCGCCTATGACCACTTCCCCTCGATAGAAGACCACCCCTTGCCCAGGGGCCACTCCCCTCTGAGGGTCTAGAAAACTTAGTTTGGCTCTTCCACCCTCCAGCGGATCGAGGAGAGCCTCGGCCTCCTTCGCCTTATACCGGATCTTGGCGGTCACCTCCATCGGCCCCGGAGGCGTCTCTCCAGCCACGTAAGTCATATCTCTGGCCAGTAGCCCTTCACGTCTCAAATCGGAAGCCCGGCCCACCACCAAGGCGTTCCGCCCCACATCGATACGCAAGACATAGAGCGGCTCAGGAGCCACTATCCCCAACCCCCGACGCTGCCCTACGGTATAGTAAGGCAACCCTTTGTGCTCGCCGAGGGTATTACCCGCTAAATCCAAGATAGGTCCTGGCTCAGGCTTCAAGCCTCTATAATCTCGCAAGAATCGGCCATAGCCCGCCTCGGGGACGAAGCATAGTTCCTGGCTCTCGGCCTTCTCGGCCACGGGGAGTCCCATCTTTCGGGCCAGAGAACGCACCTCCTCCTTGGTATACTCGCCCAGAGGGAGCAAGAGACGAGCCAGCTCCTCCTGACCCAACATGTATAGAGCGTAGGATTGATCCTTGGCTCTATCTACCCCCTTGAGCAGTTGATACCGGCCGTTGTGTTCTACCCGTGCATAATGGCCGGTGGCCAGGTAAGCGGCCCCTAGGGCCAACACCTTTATGAAAAGGAAGCCGAACTTGAGGTGACGGTTGCACTCCAAGCAAGGGTTTGGGGTCCGTCCTTGCGCGTACTCCCGCTCAAAGTAGTCGACCACATACCGCTTGAACTCCTCCTCGAAGTTGAGGAGGTAGAAAGGGATCCCCAAAACCTGGCAGACGCGACGGGCGTCCTCCGCAGCCTCCGGTGAGCAGCATCGGTTGGTCACCCCTTCCGGCGCCCAGAGGCGCATCATGACCCCTATCACCTCATACCCTTCTTCTCGCAGCAGGGCCGCAGCCATAGAACTGTCTACGCCCCCACTCATGGCTACTACAACTTTCTCGCCCTTTCCCATCTCATCTAAATTATATCATCCCCGCCAAGGCCCCACAACCTCCGCCTTGACAGGGGAGAGAGGGTAAGTAGAATAAAGCGGAACCTTAAAGGCTCCGCAGTTCATAAAGGAGGCCAACTTCACGCTACACAACTTTTGGCGAACTCTTTTGGCTTTCGCTTTCTGTAGGCTCTATAACGAATTCGCCTGGGCTTACGATGGCATAAGTTATCTCGTCTCCAGGGGGGAGTGGCATCGGTGGCAACGGGCCGCCCTTTCCCGCCTCCGAGGGCCAAGAATCCTAGAGATCGGCTTTGGCACGGGCGATCTCCTCTCGGAGATGAGGAGCCAAGGTTATCTCTGCTACGGGGTGGAACTTTCCCCTTCGATGCTGAGGATCGCACAAAGAAAACAAAAGGGAGTAAAAGCGCCCCTCTGCCGGGCTCGGGCCCAGGATATGCCCTTCCGGGACGGAGCCTTCGATTCCTTGGTCTCTACTTTCCCCTCCTCTTTCATCCTTGACCCCCGGGCTCAGAGAGAGATGGTTCGAGTTCTCGCTCCTGGAGGGCGTCTAGTGGTAGTAGATGAGGGGCGGCTTTTAGGACGAGATCCCTGGTCTCGCTTTCTCAACTGGGCCCTGGAGGTCACCAGCGGCGATGGTTCCCCAGTCCAACTATGCGATGCTCTTTTGGAGACAGGGCTCGAACTTCAACAAGAGGAAGAGAGGAGCGAGCGAAGCAGGGTGCGTATTATAGTAGGTATAAAAGAGGAGGAAGAAGATGGAACTGGATGAGGCTATAAAGGGACGGCGAAGCATTCGCAAATATGAGAAGGGCGCAGTCATCCCCAAAGAGGATGTTGAAGCCATGATAGGGGCCGCTACCTGGGCCCCCTCCAGTACCAATGTGCAGCCCTGGCGCTTCATCTTGGTCACCCAACGGGAGTTGATAGCCCAGATGGCCCAGGCGGTCTTCGACAAATTCCAAGAACTCTCCAAGCGAGCCTACGAGGCAGGAGAGAAGAGGGTGGCCGCCTTCTGTCGGTTCATGCGCTCTTATGGTGGCTTCTTCGGAGAGGCCTCGGCGGTCATCGTAGCCTGCACGGAGCGATACGACATCAGCCGCTTCGGCCTGGATGAGTACGCCCTAATGGCTAAGGTGAAAGAACTGGGCGGCCCCAGCCTGGAGCCGATGCTGATTCGCACCGTGGAGAAGAGCGTGGCCATGGCGGTTCAAAACCTCCTCCTCAAGGCCCATGAGTTAGGGTACGGAGCCTGCGTTATGGACTCGCCTCTAGTGATCGAAGACGAATTGCGCCAGATGCTTGACATCCCTCAGGAACAGCAACTGGTGATGGTCATCCCCCTCGGCGTCCCCGCCCAGGAGCCCCACCCTCCAGAGAGGATGCCGGTGAGCGAGGTGATAAGATATATCTAACCGAATCCGCCCTACAACTATGACCGGAAAGCCTAAAAGAAACCTTTCTGGAAGTATGAGATGTCAGAGCAAACAAAAGAAAAGCGCCACATCGAAATCCAGGCCGAAGATGTCATGGCTCAGGCCGAACTGAACGAGACCCAGACGGCTCAAGCGATCTGGGAGGCCCTGCCCTTCGAGGGTCGAGCCCATAGGTGGGGGGAGGAGATCTACTTCTCCATACCCGTGACTTTGGAGACGGAACGGGGTCAAGAGGTGGTGGAGGCGGGCGACTTGGGATACTGGGCCCCAGGGAGGGCTTTCTGCATCTTCTTCGGCCCCACCCCCGCCAGCCACGGCGACGAGATCCGCCCTGCCAGCCCGGTCACCGTCTTCGGCCGCCTCATCGGTGAGGCTACCATCT
>JBHIDN010000026.1:0-9472 GCA_046760125.1 Anaerolineae bacterium | reverse complement strand
CCGAGATATGGCAGGCGGGTCTACGAATCACCGTAGAGGGCGAGGAGTACGACATCCCCGCCAACGCTCCTCGAGGCCCCAGGGACGACACCGAGATGGCCCGGAGTTTCGACACTGATGGGGCCCTCACCGATCTGGAGCCCAACCCCTTGAGGAGGGAGGGAAGCATCGAGTATATCGGTAGCGTGAACGAGATAAACTCCCTCCAAGCGAGCAGCGCGAAAGAGGTGATTCTCCTCGTTGACTACGCCCTGGTCGATCGTAGCATCCTAAGCAGGAACGAGGCGGGGAGGCGGGCCTCTATCTTAATCCAATCCCAGCCCTTGGCGTTGGTGCTGGTCACCTCCTGGTCCCCCAATCCAGGGGAGAGCCATGGAGCCTTCGCTGGGGATGTGAACGCCTTCTCATGGGTGAACGACAACCACACCCCCATCTTAGTGACCCGGCTGGAGGACTACGCCTCTGCCGGTATAACCAGTATGGAGGAGTTGGCGCGAATTGAGAGGGCAACGGCGGTACTGGACACCGACGTCGTCTCCCCTGGTCAGTCGCGTAACTTGGTGGCCATGATCCCCGGGAGGGATGATACGGTAGCCCTGATCTTCGGAGCCCATATAGATAGCGCTAACAGCCCCGGAGCCATGGATGACGGCAGCGGCTCGGCCATCCTTCTAGAGATGGCCCGAGTTCTCAACGAGACAGGCTATCAGCCAGGGGTGACCACCTATTTGGTCTGGTTCGGCTCCGAGGAACTCTTCCTCTACGGTTCCCAGACCTTCGCCGCCCGCCACCAGGAACTCTTGGACAAAGCGATAGCCATGATCCAGGTCGATTGCTTGACCCGCCCTTTAGATGGGCTTAGGGGCACCATCGCCTTCTCCTATTGGTCCTACGGAGAGTATGGGGACCCTTCCTATCCCCTGGCTACCTTTCTTGAGGACCAAGCATCGGCCTTGGGCCTCTCCGCCTGGGCCCAGGAGGAACCCAGCGCCTCCTCCGACAATAGTTCCTTCCAAGGCTTCGGCGTGCCCAACATCGATATCATTCGCTGGGTGGTCGAGGAGGAGTCAGCCGGAGGCATACATAGCGCGGGGGTAATCCACGCCCCCTACGATGATATGGAGCGAGCGAGGGAGAGCCAGGAGGCCTTCTTTCAAATGGCTCAGATCGCCATGCGGTCTTTGGTTAGCCTGGGGGAGGAGAGGCCTGATCTACGCCCCACTCAAAAAGAGGTAGGCCGGGTGGTCTTCGTGGGCACCCACACCGAGGTTACAGGGATGACCCCTGCGGCCCTCACCACTTTTGCCATGGCCATGGAGTATGTGGGGCTCGATGTGGATCTCATCCCCTATGGCGCTACCTTCGCCGCTTCCGATCTGTCCGATGCCGATATGGTCATTGTCCTACCCTCCATCGACTACCCCTCTGAAGCGGCGGGGAGCATCGACTGGTACGATGTGGAGTGGAATGGAGAGGAGATAGAGATATTGCGCCAATACGTGGAGGGGGGAGGGCTTTTGGTGCTCACCAATAGCGCCCACCGTCTCAAATATTTCTACTATGCCCCCTTCGAGGAAAACGAGGATTGGTCGGATATGAACGATTTGGGCCAGGAGTTCGGAGTGGAGTTTCTGCCGGGAGAGATAAGCCTAGAATCGGCCGAACTCCTGACGCACCCTCTGACAGAGGGGCTAGGCAGGCTTCGGTTGAGGGGGAGGAATGCGGTGCCCTTCACCTACCGAAGTGGCCAAGATCTGGCTAGGGCAGGGGGAAAGTCGGTGGTGGCCCTTATCCCCTTCGGCAACCAGGGGGGCGAGGTCTTGGTCGTCGGCGACTTGGGCATCTTTGACCGCCAGCGGGACGAGGGGCGGGCGGCCAACCTCGATTTCTGGCTCAACCTGGCGGAGTACGCGCAAGAGAAATAGTTCCGTCCTTCATGCATCTCTCTCTTTCCTAAGGGAGCCTGGCCTGAGAGCCAAGGCTCCCTTTGTAGGTGCCTGTGAGGCCGTTCAGCCTTCTTTGCGGAGCAAATTTTAAGGTTTGGAGACTTGACAAAACTAGTATAGGATGTTATTTTATTAGTAAATGTTCAATATACGCAATTATACATAGGAGAAACCAATGCCGGTAGAAGTAGGAGAAGATGTAGAGAAGTGGCGCTCTATGATCTCTTTTCGCACCTCTGTTATCTATGAGATGATGCTAAGCCTCCACCATCTAGAACATCCCAGGCCTGATGAGCGGGGGTGGGCGGAGGAGACTAGGGCAAAACTGGACCAACAACTCTTGGAAGATCTAGAGTTCTTCTACGCTGAGAGGTTCGGAAGAGGGATCTTGTTGATGGAGTTGGCCATCGACTATTCAGATCACCACGACGTGGATGGTTTCCTCGACTATCTGGCGGGGATGGAGAGGGAGGGTTTTCTTTTCTACATCCTGGGCCGTCTGATCCCCAGGGAGGAGACAGGCGGTCTCTTGGCCGATGAAGAGAAGTTAGCGGAGGCCATATCCCGTCATTACCCTTATGAGCCAGCGAGGAAGTGGATGCATCCCGGGATGGTGGAGGCTATCGCGGAGCCAGAGGGCTTTAAGCGGAGGCTCGTAAGGCTATGGCGGGGGTATTGGCAGCGATCTTTTCGCCATGAGTATGGGAACTATGAAGAAGCCTGGGAGAAAAGCATCCGGGCGGAATCCGTCAACCTGGTACAGCAGGAGCCTTTAGAATTCCTGAAGAGGTTGTCTGGAGGGAAAGAACTCCCGCCCCATCCCATCCCTGTGGGCTCAGAGTGGAAAGAGATCGTTCTGGTTCCTTCCTGTTTCGTCTCCACTAGAGCCCTCATGTTCTTCGGCTACGGCTCGATAACCGTGCTCTATGACTGTCAGATGACGGAGGAGCGGAGGGAGGAACTAAAGAGGACGGCCGAAGAGATAGCCAGCGTGGCCAAGGCATTGGATGACACCACGAGGTTGGAGATATTGAGGCTCCTAGCCCAAGAGGAGAGCATCTACGGGCAGAAGATAGCCTCCTGCTGTGGTATCTCCCAGCCTTCCGTCTCCCGCCATCTGCGGATCTTGCGCGATGCCGGCCTCATCGAGGAGAGACGGATGGACAACCGGATCGGCTACAACATCTGTTGGGAGGTGGTGGAGGAGTTCTCGAGGAGACTGTCAGATTATCTCAGGACATAGAGGAGGTCGAAATGTTTATACACCCCCTATTGGCTTTGATGATCGCTAGAGAACAGAGGGCGGATTTGGAGTGCCAGATGGAAGCGGCTCGTTTGGTGCGAAATTCAGCAACGGGGTTTCATCGTGGGCTCCTTTCTGGCTTGGGGCGAGCGATGGTGAATGTGGGAAGCCGCCTGGAGGCCTACGGTTCTCCTCAAAAGGGTTCGGATTGCTGCCCAGAGGCTGTGCACTAGGGGAAGGCCATCAAAGCATCGTCGCCTCTAACCTTCTTTCTTATTGTCCGCTTGGAGAGGGCAGTGGGCTCAAGATCTTTTGCTCCGCGCCCGCCTTTGCCGACCTGGAATAGAATTTGTCAAAAGCGGTGGTTTAGAGTTAAGTTTATGGTTATGAACGCCATAGAGTTGCGTGACTTACGAAGAGTGTTTCACCCCACGGTAGGCACCATCCGGCGGAAAACGAAGGAGGTGGTGGCCGTAGATGGCATCTCCTTCGACGTGCGGCCCGGGGAACTCTTTGGGCTTCTGGGCCCCAACGGCGCGGGCAAGACCACCACGGTGAAGATGCTCACCACCCTTCTCCTTCCCACCAGCGGGTCGGCGCGGGTGTTGGGCTATGATGTAGAGCGGGAGGCAGACAAGGTCCGGCCCCGGATAGGGTTCATCTTCGGAGGGGAACGGGGGCTCTATTGGCGTCTCTCCGCCAAGGATAACCTCCGCTACTTCGCCGACCTCTACCATATGGACCCCGCGATCTCCAAGAGGCGGATACCGGAACTCTTAGAGTTGGTGGGCTTGGCCGGTCGAGAGGAGGAGAGGGTGGAGGGGTACTCGCGGGGGATGCGACAGCGGTTGCACGTGGCCCGCTGCCTCCTCCACGACCCAGAAGTCCTCTTCTTGGACGAGCCCACCATGGGGTTAGACCCTGTAGGAGCGCGGGAGTTAAGGCAGGTGATCAGGGATCTGGTGGCCCAGGAGAAGACCGTCTTTCTCACTACCCATTATATGTTCGAGGCCGATGCCCTCTGTGAGCGGGTGGCGGTCATCAATCATGGGAAGATAGTGGCCTTAGACACTCCTGAGGGCTTAAAGCGGTACGTGGAGGACCTTTCTGTGGTCGAGGTGGAGGTGTATGGGATAGCCCAGGAGACGATGGACCGGATCAGGGCCTTTCCTTTTGTGGACACCGTCTCAGTAGAGGATAGGGACCAAAAGCAGGCGCTCTTGGTGCAATCGAGAGAGGGTTCAGCCATCGTGCCCCAACTGATGCAGGCTTTAGACACCACCCGAGTGGGCAAGGTACATCTCCGGGAGCCGACCCTGGAGGATGCCTACGTCAGGTTGGTGGGCGGGGAGACCGGCTCCTAGGAGTTAAGATGACTCAGCGAGTGGTTCGCCTCTTTCGCTCCTACCCCAGGCAGTTCTGGGTGCTCTTCGCTAGCGCTCTGATCAGCGCTGCGGGGGGCAACCTCATCTGGCCCTTCATGACCATCTATCTTCATGAGAAGCTGATGGTTCCTCTGGCCACGGTGGGGGTGGTCTTCACCATCACCTCCGTGGCTGGCTACTTCTCTCAATTGGTGGGAGGGCCCTTCGTGGATCGCTTCGGCCGGAAACCAGCCATCCTATTCTCTTTAGTCGCCCAAACCTTTATCGTCGCTGCCTTCGGCTTCGTCGGTTCCCTACAGGTCTTCGCGGTGCTATTCGTCCTCTCCAGCCTCGCCTGGCCTCTAAGTGGCATCGGCATCAACGCCATGGTGGCAGATCTAGTGGAGCCAGAAAGACGCCCCTCCGCATACGCCCTCCAGAGGATAGCCATGAACGTGGGCGTGGCTATCGGGCCGGCCATCGGCGGCTTCATCGCCACCAAATCCTACACACTCTCCTTCCTCCTAGCGGCCTCCTCCTTCGCCATCCTCATCCTCCCTTATCTCTTTTTCGTTCGGGAGACCAGGCCCGAGACCCCCTTGGAGAGGGAGAGGGGAGAGCGAACGGGATACGGCCGGGTGTTGCGCGACCTTCCTTTCCTGGGTTTCGCTGGGGCCTTCGCTTTGATGAATCTGGCCTACGCCCAGATGTTGATCTATCTCCCGGTATATATAAAAGAGAATTACGGCATCCCAGAGAGCGGCTACGGTTTCATCCTGGCTACCAATGCTCTCATGGTGGTCCTCTTCCAGTTCGCCGTGACCCGAGTTACGGAGCGCTATCCCAGGCTCCCAGTGATGGCCCTAGGGACCCTTCTCATCGCCACGGGGTTGGGCAGCGTGGCCTTCTTCCATACTTATTTTCTTTTCCTCTTGAGCATGATCATCTATACTGTTGGCGAGTTGATCACGGCCCCCACAGCCACCGCTTTCGTCGCTGATGTGGCTCCGGTGACTATGAGAGGGACCTATATGGCTGTCTATAGCATCTGTTTTGGGTTCGGCTTCGGGCTGGGTCCCATGGTGGGAGGGGTTCTTCATGACACCCTGGGCCCGGCTTACATCTGGCATGGAGCCTTCCTCACGGGTCTCATCTCCACGGCTGCCTTCCTGCTTTTGAACAGAGTAACTAGGCCAGCCCCGGTGGAGGTGGAGCCTTCGATGGGAAGCCCGCAATAGTCGAGGGGAGTGAGATGAGGAGTAAGGATCTGCGAGCCAATCTAAGGGCCATCTTCACCACCTTTGAATTGCACCTGAAGCAGGCGGCTATCGATCTTTTCGTCATCTTCACCGTCTTGGTGCAGCCCATCTTGATAGCCCTCTTAGCCATCTACGTGCTTCGGGATGAGGCGGTCTCTAACGCCATCTACATCGTGGTGGGGAGCGGGATGACGGGGCTCTGGAGCGGGTTGCTCTTCACCAGCGCCTTCAATATCCGAGGGGAGCGGTGGATGGGCACCCTGGAGATGCTGGTGGGGAGCCCCACGCCTCTATATGTGATAGTCATAGGCAAGACCTTGGCTAACGTGCTTCTCTCTTTGAGTTCCATGATCTTCGGCTACTTCGTGGCCGCTCTTCTATTCCGCTTTCCTCTGATTGTAGTACAGCCTCTCCAGTTCGTCATATCTCTCGCTCTAACCGTTGTGGCTTATGTGGCCTTGGGGATGGTGATAGCGCCCTTTATGTCCATAAACATGGGTATGGAGCGTTGGACCAACGCCTTGGAGTTCCCGGTCTATATAGCGGGAGGGTTCCTCTTCCCCATCTTGCTTCTACCTCGCTGGACGAACCCGATCAGTTACGCCTTGGCTCCCTACTGGGCGGCTCGGGCCCTGCATGGGACGAGTTCGGGGGGGGCTCCCCTGGGGGAAACCCTTTTCGCCTGGTTGATGTTGCTTATCTTCAGCGTCATCTATATAGCCCTCTCGGCTAAACTCTTTCAGATAGTGCTCCGGCGGGCTCGGGTGGATGCCACCTTGGGCCTGCAATAGAAGGTTGATAAGATGAAGGGGCTTGTCACTTCAGCACGTATCTTTGTCAGCGGGGCTGTTCTCTCCTATAGGGCGCTCTTCCGTTGGCTCTCTCCTTCTTCTTATGTGGCCTCCAAGATAATCATGCCCTTGAACCAGATACTCTTTTTCACCCTCCTGGGGAGGTTCGCTACGGGGCCCGATACCGTTAGTTTCTATGCCATAGGCAACGCCATGCAGGTGGCGGCTCTTAGCGGCGTCTACGGGGTGACCATGAGCATCTCCGGCGAACGGTGGGAGGGGACACTTATCTACCTCTTCGGGGCGCCGGCCAACAGGCTCCTCGTCTTCGGGGGTCGAGCCTTCATGCATATCATCGATGGGATGATGGGGGTGGCTTTGGGCCTCATGTGGGGGGTTCTACTCTTAGGGCTAGACCTCTCCCAGGCTAACTTTTGGGGTTTGATTCTCACCATTATCATCGCCACAGCCAGCACCTCGGCTTTCGGTCTCCTCTTCGGTGCTTTCAGCCTCATCACCAGGAATGTGATGTTCATCAATAACACCGTTTACTTCTTGCTCCTGGTCTTCAGCGGGGCCAATGTGCCCCTAGCCAACTTCCCCACTTGGGTACGGGGCTTTTCTTATTCTCTGCCTCTCACCCGGGGGATCGCCGCCGCACGTCAGGTGATCGCTGGAGCCAGCCTGGCTGAGGTGACACCCCTTTTGGGTGGTGAGGTGCTCATCGGGCTAGTCTATTTCTTCATCGGCTATTTCATCTTTCGTTGGTTCGAGGTGCAGGCTAAGAGGCGAGGCACGTTGGAGGCGATGTAAAGAGTCGGCATCTTCCTTTAATCCTCCCTTTGAGGATAGGGCGGAGGGGATCCTTCTGCCCTATCCTCACATAGGGAGGGAGTTGCTCTTCTAGAATAACTGGGGAACAAAATCCGCCCTTTCATCGTCTAGTTATCGGAGGTGGTAGCATGAAGCGCACAATCTTGCTTTTGGGATTGATCCTTTCCCTCGGGATACTTTACGTATTCTCGGTGGCGTGTGCGCCGGCCCTCTCCCAGGTGTTGCCTCAAGGTTCGCCTACGCCTGGCGGGGCCAAGGGTACGCCGGTTCCCATGAAGATCCCGCTGCCCGAGGGAAACCCGCTCATCGTCTTCCGGCGGAGCGGGGGGCTGGCGGGGGTGAGCGAGAGTTGGTTCATCTATGAGGATGGCCGGGTTGTCTACCAGGAAGAGATGAAGGGGGAAAGCGCGACGGGGGAGATCGAGGCCCAGGAGTTGGCCGGGCTTCTGGCGCTCATAGAGGAGACGGGCTTCTTCTCCTTTAGCGACTCCTACCTGCCCCAGAATATCTGCTGTGACCGGTTCTCCTACGGGATCACCGTCTTCAAGGATGGCCAGAGCAAGACCGTGACGACTGTGGACGGGGCGGAGGCCCCAGAGGGACTCTGGACCATCATCGGGGAGTTGAATGAACTCCTGGCCGGAATGAGCGATTAATAGGGTAGAGGCTTGAAAAGGCAGGGGGACTGATACTCAGTCCTCTTTTCTATTCATGCGAATATAGACCCGTCATGGATAATTCTTGAACACCAGCGGAAGATAGACGTTATGCCCTGTCGGCACCACCCCACAGGTATAGATGCGGACATCGTCGATGAACCAGCCGTAATCATCAGTGCTGGAATCGGTGCCCATGCGGAAGCGGAAGCGAACGTTCTGTCCGGCCAACGAACTCAGGTTAGCCCGGCTGGAGTAGTAGCCGTAACTCTGGCCCACAAAGGCTTGACTTCCACCCAACGGGTTGTCAGACCAACTATTGAGGTCAATGGTGCCGTTGTAGCCGTTATGGGTGAACAAACCACCGGCGTCGTGCCAGGTACCGCCTCCGTCAACGCTATACTCGACTATGCCGCCATCGAAGTAGCCACCGTCACCATAGGCTGGGTAGTCCTCGAACCCGTGAGCGTGGTTGAAATGCAAGTAGGGTGTGCTGCCTGCTGGCAAAGCCACGTTGGTGGTCATAGCGATACGGTAGTCGGCTCTGGCGGGTTGAGCGTAGCCCCAGATGTTGTAGACGCCGCTGGTGGCGTAGGTGGCATCAAAGCCAGTGTAGGGGTGAGAATTCTGGGGGTAGTACCACTGATCGGACCCTGTTATTGCGGTGTGGGTCCAGTAACCACTGGTGGTGTTTTCCATGTCATCGAAGAAGAGGTTATTGGGCGAGCCAGAGTCGCAAATAGGGGCTTCGGTGGCCGGGCAGTTGGTGGGCTGTGAGTTCATCTCGGTGGCATCGACCGCATCTTGCACCTCCTGGCAGTCGGCGGCGGTGATGCCACTCGTGCCGATGAGGTTAGTGCATGCCTGGGGGAGGGCGTCGTAGAGGTCGGCGTAGTCGGAGGCGGAGGTGAAGATATTGGTCTGAACCTCGTAGAAGATCTTGACCGTCTTTTCAAGGCCGATCGCGGTGACCTGGTAGCCGTTGAAGGTGTCCCCGTCCACCAGGAGATAGGCGGCCTTGTTTCCCACCCCGCTATTGATGTGCACTCCGCCATTGTCGGTCTCTTGGCACCAGTAGGTTGTGTCTCCCATCCTATCTGGTTGTGGCGGGCTGCCATTATGGGGGTTACTCATGTCGCGCATGGCGCCACCGGACAAGTCCTCGCCCATCAGCCAGCGGACGCCCGGTGCGTCATTGCCCGCGCCGTTGGTCAGGTCGATGAACTCGCCCCAGATGTCGGAGAAGGATTCGTTGATGGCCCCGGATTGGTAGTAGTAGAAGAGGCCGGACTCGTACTGGGTGACGCCGTGGGTCAACTCGTGTCCCACCACGTCATCGGCCAGGGGAAAGCCGTAAGCATCGCCATAGACCATTTGCG
>JBHIDN010000025.1:0-9616 GCA_046760125.1 Anaerolineae bacterium | reverse complement strand
GGCGGAACTTGGAACTCACCCAAACCATCCGCACTGGCTCCGTCCAGGGCTCTCTTCTGGGGGTTCTAGACCATACGGTCACCTCTATGGGAGGGCGGCTCCTCCGCCGTTGGCTGAGCCAGCCGCTTCTGGAGATAGAGAAGTTGAACCGGCGTTTGGATGCCGTGGAGGCCCTCTATGGCCAGGGGGCGCTGCGGGCGGAACTGATCTCTCTTCTCAAGGGAGTTAGGGACCTAGAGCGGCTGACAGGGAGGGTGGTGCAGAGGATAGCGGGGCCTAGGGATCTATTAGCGGTTCGGATGACTCTAGAGGTGGTGCCCCAAATCAAAGAGACCCTCGCCCAGTTCTCCCTCCCTCTCCACCATCCCTTGCTAGAACTGACGCTAGATCCCTGTTCAGAGGTGGCGGAACTGATCGCTAAGGCGATCGCTGAGGACGCTCCGGCCACATTGGGTGCTCCAGGGGTGATCGCTCCTGGCTTCTCTCCGGAGTTAGATAGCCTCTTGGCCGCAGCCAAGGAGGCCAAAGAGTGGGTGGCTAGTCTGGAGCGGAGGGAGCGGGAGAGGACGGGGGTTAAGTCGCTTAAGGTGGGGTACAATAAGGTCTTCGGCTACTACATCGAGGTGACGAAGGCCAACCTGGATAAGGTTCCGGAGGAGTATATCCGTAAGCAGACCTTGGCTGGCGCGGAGCGGTTCATCACCCCGGAACTGAAGGAATACGAAACCCTTATCTTAAACGCCCAAGAGAGAAGCGCGGAACTGGAGGCTCAGGTCTTCCGTCAGGTTTGTCAGGAGGTGGCGCTATACGCTCCACGGCTCCTTCCCACTGCCCGGGCCTTGGCTCGCTTGGACGTCTGTGCTGGCTTGGCGGAGGTGGCGGCGCGCAACAACTACGTGCGACCTCTGCTCACCGAGGAGAACGAGATAGATATTATCGCTGGGCGCCATCCGGTGGTGGAGTTGACCCAAAGGGAGGAGCCTTTCGTCCCTAATGACGCCCATCTCACCAGCGAGGAGCAGATCATCGTCCTCACGGGGCCCAACATGGCTGGGAAGTCCACTTATCTCCGCCAGGTAGCCCTCATCGTGCTCCTGGCCCAGATGGGCTCGTTTGTCCCCGCCGATGAGGCCAGGATCGGCTTGGTGGACCGGATCTTCACCCGCATCGGCGCTCAAGACGAGATCAGCGCTGGTCAGAGCACCTTCATGGTGGAGATGCTGGAGACGGCCAACATCCTACACCACGCCACCAATAGGAGCCTCCTTATCTTAGATGAGATAGGGCGAGGGACGAGCACCTACGATGGCATATCTATCGCCTGGGCGGTGGTAGAATATATCCATAACCATCCTCGCCTCAGGGCAAAGACGCTCTACGCTACCCACTATCACGAGTTGACGGAACTGGCCCAGTTTCTTCCCCGAGTGCGCAACTACAATGTAGCCGTGGCCGAAGAGGGAGACCAAGTTATCTTCTTGCGCAGGGTTGTCCCCGGGGGAATGGACAAAAGTTACGGCATCCACGTGGCCCAGTTGGCTGGTCTCCCCAGGGCGGTCCTCCATCGAGCCCAGGAGATCCTGGAGGAGTTGGAGGAGGGCGGCCTGCCCCGCTCCCCGATGAGGGCGCCGAAGGCAAGACAGCTTCCCCTTTTGTCCCTGGAACACCCCCTCCTGAAAGAATTGAAAATTCTGGACGTGGATTCCCTCTCGCCCTTGGAGGCGTTGAACAGGCTCTACGAGTGGCGAGAGCGATTGAGAGGGGAGTCGGAGGAAGAGGAGTAGATTTTCCGATTTTAATGATATTCTATCTCTGTCAAGAGCCTTGATAGGTCGGGTATAGAAACCCGACCTACTACTAGAAACCAAAAGGGTGACAAATATTGAGGCAAGACAGGCCATACCTGCCCTTAATAAAGGACGGATAACGTCGCATGCCTTCGCATTCTGTCCCACCGGATCCTGTAAGGAGGGGATACTTTCCTTCGGGACCCTGAGGTCCCCCAGGACCGCTTGCCCCTCTGGACTGCCACCTTCCAGGGCAGGCAAGGGACCCCTTTAACTGGACGAATTTGACCCGATTAGATGGAGGCGGTAAAATTAAGGGGAGCAACGTCGTGATTAAGGAGGGAGTTAGGTGCATGCCATAGTGGCCATCAAGCAGGTTCCAGACACAACCAACGTGCGGATCGATCCAGAGACGGGCAACCTGATCCGCGAAGGGGTGCCAGCCATCATGAACCCTTATGACGCCCATGCCCTGGAGGCTGCGGTTCGCCTCAAAGAAGAGCATGGCGGGAAAGTAACGGTCCTGAGCATGGGCCCCCCGAAAGCGCGAGAGGTTATTGCCGAGGCGGTGGAGCAAGGCGCCGATGGGGGGATACTGATAACCGACCGCAGATTCGCTGGGGCGGACACCCTGGCCACGTCCTTCGTTCTGGCTACAGTCATAAAGGCCATAGACGAGCGAGATCCGGTAGATGTTTTGTTCTTTGGGAAGCAAGCCATCGATGGCGATACGGCCCAAGTAGGGCCGGGAGTGGCAACCCGACTGGGGGTCCCACTGATCACCTATGCTGTGGCCATAGAAGAGTTCGACCCGGAGGCACGTCTTGCGGTGGTCCATCGCCGAACGGAGAGGGGCATAGAGGTGCTAAAGACAACCTTGCCGGCTCTCCTTACAGTTGAAAAGGAGATAGCACCGGTGAGGTTCGCCCCCCTTCCCAACCTGATCCGGGCCGCGACCTACGAGCCGGAAGTTTGGACCAGCGAGAGCCCGATTCCCTTCGACCCAGATACGATTGGACTTCGAGGCTCGCCCACCGTGGTGGCGAAAGCCTATACCCCGCCGCCAAAAGAGCCTGGGGAGCGCATAGTGGTAGCCGATAAAGGCCTCCGCGGGACTGTGGCTTATGCCTTTGAACGGATCGCCTCTTATGTGGTTGAAGTGGAGGGAGGCGACAAATGAACTCTCCTCAAAGGGTATGGGTGTTCATCGAGCAAGAGCACGGGGTAGCCCATCCCGTCTCCTGGGAACTGATAGGGGCCGCGAATCGGCTGGCGCAAGAGTTGAGTGATGGTGTCGTAGAGGGGGTGCTATTGGGCCATCGAGTGGAACCGATCGCTCACGAGGCGTTCCTCTACGGAGCCCAGCGCATCTATATGATCGAGGATCCGACCTTGGCTGACTATCGTAACCAACCCTATGCTCATGGTGCAATATCGCTGGCCCGGAAGTATCATCCAGAGATCTTTCTAGTAGGTGCTACCACTCTAGGTCGCGATCTGGCTGGCGCCATCGCCACCTCTCTCCAGACCGGCTTGACCGCGGACTGTACGGAGTTGACCATCGATCCGGAGAAGAAGATATTGGCTGCTACTCGTCCAGCCTTCGGTGGCAACCTGATGGCTACCATACTTTGTCGGACACGCAGACCGCAGATGGCCACCGTTCGTCCTCGCGTCTTACCCACCCCAGAACCCATGTCAACTGATAGGGGCGAGATAGTGCGAGAGCCTTTAGGCATGAGTGAGGAGGAGGTGCCGGTCAAACTATTGCGCTTGATCCCCCCTAGGGAGGGTCCTCGAGTAGCCATCGAGTACGCTGATGTAGTCGTCGCTGGAGGGCGGGGTCTGGGAAGTCCAGAGGGGTTTGCCCTTCTACAGGCACTGGCGGACGCAGTAGGTGGAGTGGTTGGTGCCTCGCGGCCCCCGGTGGATGCTGGATGGATCGACTACGAACGCCAGATAGGTCAAACGGGGAAAACGGTGCGTCCCAGGCTCTACATAGCGGTGGGCATTTCTGGGGCTGTACAACACCAAGCGGGGATGGCGGGCTCGGATTTCGTTTTGGCTATTAACAGCGACCCAGAGGCTCCTATATTCCAGGTCGCTGACCTGGGTCTAGTGGGCGATCTCTATGAAGTGATCCCGGAGTTGATCGCTCAGATCAAGGCTGCAGAGAAGGGGGAAGGAGCAAGCGATGGCTAGATTCACTTACGATGCGGTGGTTGTCGGAGCAGGGCCAGCGGGCGTCTCTGCGGGCATGACCATGGCTCGCCAAGGGTTAAAGGTGATCGTCATCGAACGGGGTCGATTTGCGGGGGCTAAGAACCTCTCCGGAGGCACCCTTTATACCCATGCCCTTCTGGAGCTCTTGCCCGACCTGTGGGATCGGGACCCACCATTGGAACGGCCAGTGACCGAGCACGGCTTCTGGTTCCTCTCCAAGGGTGCGGTGACGCGGCTCACTCATCGTAGCGAAGAGTTGGAGCCGGTTTCCCACACCGTCTTAAGAGCCCGATTCGATCCCTGGTTCGCTGAGCAAGCGAGCGAAGTGGGGGCCTTGCTCATCGGCAAGACAACGGTGACAGATTTCCTGCGCGGTGGAAGAGGAGAGATAGTAGGTATAATCACCGACCGGGCGGAAGGAGATGTATACGCGCCTATGGTGATCGTGGCCGAAGGGGTCAACAACCTCTTAACTCAGAAGTTGGGGTTGGCCAAAGCCGACCTGCGGCCCGAATATGTGGCCTTGGGAGTCAAGGAGGTGATCGGCCTATCCGAGGAGGAGATCGAGAAACGGTTTGGGCTTTGGGGGCCGGAGGAGGGGTTGGCTGTTCAAATCTTCGGGGATGCAACCATAGGCCTGCCTGGCGCTGCTTTCCTCTACACCAATCGCAAAAGCGTCTCCCTGGGTGTAGCCGTGATATTGGAAGACCTAGTTCTTCACCAACTTCGCCCCTATGAGGTCTTGGAGCGCTTCAAGAACCATCGGCTCATGCGCCCCTATCTACAAGGCGGTAAGTCGCTGGAGTACGGCGCTCATCTTATCCCTGAGTGGGGTTATGACCACCTGCCCGCCTTGGCCGGCGATGGGGTGTTGGTGGCTGGAGATGCGGCTGGCTTCGTGGTCTCCCTCCAGGGGGGAAGCAACATGGCCATGATCTCGGGCAAATTGGCCGGGGAAGTAGCGGTGGAAGCCCATCGCCAGGGCAACTTCTCCGCCGAGTTCCTGGCACACTACCGTAGTAGGCTAGAGAAGAGTTTCATCCTTCAGGACCTCAAGAAGTATCGGCGTCTCACCGATTTCCTGAACGAGAACCCCCGTTTCGTCACCACATATACCGATTTCCTAAACGAGGCCCTGGGGCGTTATCTAGCCGCCCCTGGCGTGCCCATGCGGGAGGTGCAGCGGGATATCATTAGGGCTTTGCATAAGCGGCGTTCCTGGCCAGGGGTGACACGGGACCTACTTAGTTTCGCAAGGGCGATGTTCCTATGAAGAAGAAAGAGTTGATGCGGGAGGTGATTGCCGAGGAAAAGGCCACGCTGCCGCGAGTTGACATCGATGAGCGATTGGCGTTGTTGAAATATTACCTAGACGAAGAGGAGGCCCATCTGTGGATCAAGGACCCTGAGGTGTGCCACAGATGTCCCTATAAACCCTGCTTGTATTTTTGCCCGGTGGGGGTCTATCGCCTAGACCGCCAGGGCGATGTTATGGTGGGCTATGAGGCCTGTGTCGAGTGTGGCGCTTGCCGGGTGGGGTGTCCCTTTGGCAACATCGGGTGGAAGTTGCCCCGGGGGGGCTATGGGGTGGCCTACAAGTTCGGTTAGAAAGACAGGCCTGACGGGAGGTGAAGGAACTCCCGCGACGAGCGTGACGGGCCTCGGCGGCGAGTGACAGATGGTAGCGTCGTCTGCCATCACGAAAATGGTGACAGGCTAGGGAGGCCGTAAGGACCCCCAACTAGCCTCGGTTGACGGCGTCGGTGGGATGTGCTAGGATGCAATCAAAGGAGGGGCCATGAAGAGGGGTAGGTATTTGCGGTGGCATCTCCGGCTGGTGGTCGGTTTTTTGATTGTGGCGGCATTGGCTTGTACCCTCCCTTGGCCCAGGAGAGAGGCTGGGCCTAACGTGGTCATCGATAGCCCTACCAGCGGCACCACGGTGCAGGTGGGGCAAGAGGTGACTATACAGTCGACCTCCACCGATGCCCGGGGGGTAAGTAAGGTGGAACTGTGGGTAGACGAGGCTCTCGTCCATACCGATTCCAGCCCCGTGGCCAGGGGTCAGACGCCCTTCTCTGTCTTGCAGTCTTGGACCCCCCTCAGTCCAGGGGAGTACACTATAGTGGTGAAAGCCTATAACGTGACGGGCCAGGTGGGCGAGTCGGAAGCGATAACTTTGAGCGCGGTGGAGGTCATCGGTGAAGCGAGCCCTACGCCATCTTTGGAGGTCACCGAGACGCCTACTTTAGTGGTGGCCAGCCCGACCCCTACATCTATTCCCACTCCTACCTCTACATCCACACCTACTGGTATCACCCCCACGCCCACGGATACGGCCACTCCCACCTCGACCCCTACGGCGACACCACCCGCTGGCCCCTGTCTGACCTCTGTGACTACCGTAAGCGTGGGAACGCATCCCAAGGGGGTGGCCGCGGGGGCGAACCGGGTTTACGTGGGGCTCCATGATGCGCCCCAGGTGAAGGTGATCGACCGGGCGAGCAACACGGTGGTGGGTACCTGGGACACGGGGGCTACGGTGGGGCCGCGGTACGCCAACGGGGTGGTGCTCACGCGAAGGCATGTCTACGTAGCCAATAGGGATGAGGGCAGTGTCTCGGTCATCAACATCGACGACCCCACTGATGTGAAGATCGTATCTGTGGGGAGCAAGCCCTTTGGGGTGGCGGCGGGTACGGACTACGTTTTTGTGGCCAATTTCAATTCGCACAACGTAACGGTCATCGATAGTCGCACCATTTCGGCTGTGGGCACAGTGTCTGTGGGCCGATACCCTACGATGTTGACTGCTATAGGCAACACCGCTTACGTGGCCACCTGGGAAGACGGGGTGTATAAGGTGGAGGGGGCCGCTCTCTCCGCCACGCAGATCGCCCCTCCTCGGAAGGGCTACTTTGGGGTGATCGCTAATACGGCTACAGGACAGGTTTTCGTGACCAACGTTCTAGCCAAGGATATTATCGTCATTAATAGCGCCACAGATTCGGTGGTCACTACCATCGCCATAGAGCCTCCTTACGCTTTGCATGGTCTGGCTGTCAACCCTCGCAATGGTTATCTCTACGCGGCCTCGGCCGATGCTGATGCCATCTACGTCTTCGATGGTCTGGAAAAGATAGGCACCCTGGAGTTGAGTGCCCAGAACGACGATGAAGGAGGTCAGGGGATAACGGTCTATGGCGACCGCCTCTATATGACCTTTTACGACCAGGGTGAATTAGGGGTCTGGGACGATTCAGCCTGTGATTAGTGTCTGTTCTTGAGAAGATAAGAAAGGGGCGTCTCTCCTGCAGGAGAGACACCCGAACTTTTCCGTCTTTGTCGCTATTTGCCGGGCACTAATTTAACAAATCTTCTCTTGCCAACTTGTATGATTATTTCCCGCTCGATGGTGACTGTATGATTCACGTCCTCTACCTGCTCTCCATCTATCCGGACCCCGCCCTGCTGGATGAGGCGACGGGCTTGGCTCTTGCTGGAGGCGAGCCCGGTCTCGACTAAGAGTTCCACGATAGGGTAGGGCCCCGCCTCCTTGACTCTATGCCCTGGGATCTCGGAAGGTAGTTCCCTCTCCCGGAAGATGCGGATGAACTCTCTTTCTGCCTCTTGCGCCGCCTGAGGGCCGTGGAATTGGGTCACGATCTCCCGACCCAAGCGCATCTTCAGGTCGCGGGGGTTGACCGTTCCCTCCTCTAAAGCGCGAGACATCTCCTCTATCTCCTCATCGGGGAGGTCGGTGGTGAGGGTGAAGTAGCTGATGAGCATCTCGTCGGTGATGGACATGACCTTGCCGTACATCTTGTCAGGGGGGTCGACGAAGTTGATGGTGTTGTCGAAGGTCTTCCCCATCTTGCGCCCATCGGTGCCTGGCAAGAGGGGCACCAGGAAAACATCTTGAGGCGGCAAGCCCATCATCCTTTGCAGTTCTCGGCCAGCCAGGTTGTTGAACTTCTGGTCGGTGCCCCCGAACTCTACGTCGGCCTGGATGGCCACGGAGTCGTAGGCTTGCAAGAGAGGGTACATCAACTCCATGATGGTCAGAGGGAGCCCCTCCTCGTACCGCTTGCGGAAGGTCTCATGGGCCATCAGTTGCCCCAGGGTGAAGCAGCTGGCTAGGTTGAAGACATCGGCCAGGGTAAACCTCTCGTACCACTCGCTCTGCCAACGCACCTCCGTGCGTTCCTCGTCCACGATCATGAAGAACTGCTCCATGTAGGTCTGGGCGTTGGCCTTGACCTCCTGGGGGGTGAGCATGGTGCGGGTCTCGTCCCTGCCGCTGGGGTCGCCGATCTGGGCCGTCCAGTCGCCTACCACGAGGACCACTTGGTGGCCCAGGTCTTGGAGTTGGCGGAGTTTGCGGAGCACCACTCCGTGGCCGATATGCAGGTCGGGCTTGGAGGGGTCGAAGCCTAACTTCAGGCGGAGTTTCCGCCCGGAGGCTAGTTTCTTCCGAAACTCCTCCTCGACGATGATTTCAGCCACGCCTCTGGTTAGGATGTGCTCCAAATCTAGTTTCTTTGGGTTCATTGTCATCCTCGGTATGCAAAAGATGCAAAAGGCCTGAGGTGAGTATACCACAGGCCTAATGGGAGGGCAATGTAGGGGAGGCCCTGGCTTGTCCGGGCAAAGGAGGGGTGGCCTCCCGAAAAAACGGGAGGGGATCCTTCCCTGCGTCAGGGCAGGCAAGCCCTTCGCTGCGCTCAGGACAGGGCTCTCCCCTACAACCCAAACGGAGCAGATGGTGACATCTGCCCCCACTGATATTTATATTTAACATACCTACTAGGGGAGGAGAATAGTTGCTCCCAAGGGCGGTTGCAGGCGGTCTGCCTTTGGAGTAGAATTGCCAAGCGGTGAGAGGCAGCAAGTTGGACGGCAGGGAGAAAGGTCGGAGGGTGCGGCGTTTACCTTTGCGGCGTGGGGTTGTGGTCTCGCTTCTTCTCCTAGTTGTGGCCGCTTGTAGTGTCCCCAAGAGCGTCACCATCGAAGTGGATGCCAAAAGTCAGGTGGTAGAGACGGAAGCGGAGACGGTGCGCCAGGTGCTGAATGAGGCTGAGGTGGTTTTAGGAGACTTAGATAGGGTGAAGCCTGACCTTTGGGAGAGCGTGCAAGAGGGGATGGAGATCCGCGTGATACGGGTGCAGGAGGAGAGGGAGGTCGAGGTTCAAAAGATCCCCTTCGAGAGGAGGGTGATAAAGGATGAAGCCTTGGAAGTAGGGGAGAGCCGACTGATGCAAAAGGGGGAGGAGGGAGAGGAGGAGGTCGTATATCTTGTAACCTATGAGGATGGTGAGAAGGTGGCTCGGAGGGTGGTGGCCAGGAGGGTCGTTGCGGAGCCGGTGCCCGAGGTGAAACTTGTGGGGGCCAAGGGGCTCCTTCCCTCCATCCCCATCAGCGGCACCATCGCCTACATCTCCTACGGGAATGCTTGGGTGATGCGCCACGAGAGCGGGCAGAAGCGACCATTGACGGTGAGCGGCAACTTGGATGGGCGGGTCTTCGCTCTCTCTCCCGATGGAACTAGGCTTCTCTTCACCCGCAACACCGGTTCCCCATCGGCCTTGAATGGTCTCTGGATGGTG